>JBBSHK010000056.1:0-10500 GCA_038253185.1 Anaerolineae bacterium
CCCGGCGCGACCAGCGTCAGCAGCGCCCCGACAATTCCCGCCGCGCGCATTTCAAAATATGATGCGATGCGATAAATGAACCACGCGCACACCGCGTAGCTCAAGACGCTCAACCAAAATCCGAGCGTGGGGATATCGCGGAAAATCAAGCCAAGTGCGGCAAGAACGAGCGTGTAAAGTGGAGTCGTCGTACTGAGGATATGTTCGCCGGGATTGTAAACGAAGCCGTTGCCGTCCAGCAAATTTCGCGCGTAACGATAGGTAATAAATGGATCGTCCGTGACGAGCGGATAGTGAAACGTAGAGGCAACGATGAAGGCGCTGACAACGAGGGCGGCGAGGAGCAACCAATGGATGAGTTTCAAGTGGACGAGCGATCAGTAAGTCTGATAGTCACATGCTCGGGAAAAGACTATCTGACGATTCGACTATTCGGCAATCAGATTTTGGTAGAGTTCAAGATGATGCGCGGCGATTTTGTCCCAAGTGAAATGAGCTGCCAACGCGCGCGCACCGTCACTTAACCTCGCGCGCAATTCGGGCGAAGCGGCGAGTCGAAGAATCGCGTCTGCCAGCGCGTGTGGATTTTCGGGCGGAACGAGCAATACATTTTCACCATCGCGCAGGGTTGGAAAGGATGAAGGATGAAGGGTGAAGGATGATATCGAATGCGGAGCATTCGCTTCAGCGAAACCTTCGGTTTCGCCTTCTGCCTTCCGCCTTCCGCCTTTGGTCCTGTGGTCACAATCGGCAGTCCGTGCGCCAGCGCCGCCATAAAACTCCCGCGGCGGGGTGACGCGCCGTCGCGGTACGGGAGAACACCAATGTCGCACGCGAGCAGATTCGCGCTCACTTGCTCTGCGGGTGCGTAATCTGTCCACAAGACATTCTCGCTCAGACCCAAAGTGTTTACCAAAGCTTTAACTTGCGCGAGATACGCGACATTAGTGGGGTCACTCGCGCCGACCTGCCCACCGATCATCAACAGTTTCGCGTCGAGTCCGCGCGTGACCACCTCGCGCAGCGCGCGCATCAAGTCTGTTGCGCCTTTGCTCTCATTCAAAAATCCGAAATAGGCGAGCAAGGTGGTGTCGGGGGCGATGCCCAATCGCTCACGCCATTGCGCGCGATTAAAATCAGGCGGCGGCGCGGGCGCGATGTTGCTGCCAATCGGAATCCGCCGAACAATGCGCGTGATTTTATTTTCGAGTCGCACACGGTCCACTCCATTCGTCGCGATGACCGCATCGCTCGACCGCGCCAATTCGTACGTGATCCATTCGCGCACACGACCGGCTTTGGGAAAAAGGTACGGCACTTTGAGATCGTGGAAGGTGGTGACGGCTCGCACCCTGCTCTCCCCCATTCGAACGGCGGAGGGAATGAAAGGGAGGTGTTGAAGGGCGCGCGGCGTGAAGTTAATCGCGGGGTGCATTCCAAACGCGGCGGTTTGATATTGGATGTGCAAAATATCGGGCTGTATTTGGTTCAACGTGCGGCGGACGATTTGAATTGAACCCCAATTCCATTTTTGAATCTTTCGGTGGATGTAAGCACCGAATCGGTTTTCATCCGTCGTCCGTCGTCGGTCGTCGGTCGTGAGCACATGCACCTCGACGTCGAGTTTCGCCAATGCTTTCGCAAGCTCATTTGTGCAATCGCCCACACCGCCTTGCATCGGCGGAAATTCTCCGGTCACAAAGAGCACGCGCATGGATCAGTCGTCAGTAGGCAGCGATCACGGGTCAGTGGCTGAAAGGGCTACCTACTGCTTTCCGCCTTCTGCCCTGTTTCTCTCCTGCGTGCCGCGCACGAACTTCGCCGCGTCGCGATCGTATTGCCAGTACTGAAATTCGTCGCGGATGTTATTTTGGAAATAATGACCCTTCGACTCTGCGCGCATCAGTCCCTCGTATGCTTCAACCGGCACACTGCGATATTGATAGATGCGCCCGTCGTTGAAAATAATTTCGAGCAAGTGAATTTCGGGATCGTAACCCACCGCGTGAATCACATCGGACTCGACCGTATCAAGTCTCATTAGAATCTCCTTTCGCACCGAACTATTTTAATCCACTTTGCAGAACCTGCACGTACGCTTTCACGCGCGCCGCGCGCAAGCTGCGTTTGTGACCGAGCAGCCACTTGCCGCTCTCTTGTACAAGTTGATTGGCGAACATCGCGAGGAAAAACGCGCGCAGCAATTGGGACCGAAGCCAACCGTGATACTTGCGAAAGTAACGAACCTTGCTCGAATAATAATACACATCGCGCGCCGCGATCACTTGCTCGGATGATTTGCCTTCGTGATGAATGACCTGTGCGCGCGGAAAATAGACCACGCGCCAGCCTGCTTGCTTGGCGCGCCGGCACCAATCCAATTCTTCCGAGTACATAAAAAAATTTTCGTCCAAGCCGCCGACTTGTTCGTACACTTCGCGCCGGACGAACATCGCCGCGCCGGTGATCCAGTCCACATCTTGTCTTTTGTCATCGCGCGTGTCGCGCAAATAATAGCGCGTCAGCCAACGGTTGCGGGGGAAGGAGCGACTGAGTCGCGGGGTTTCAAATAGCGCGGTGGCAAACGTCGGGAAGCTACGGCGCGAGGGTTGAACCGAATGATCGGGATTTAACAACTGCGGACCCGCGATGCCGACGCGCGGATTCGCGTCCATAAAATCGAGCAGTGCGCGCGTCGCGCCCGTCACGATTTCGGTATCGGGATTAATGAAAAAAAAATAACGCCCGCGCGCAAGCGCGAGCGCCTGATTATTCCCACGCGTGAAACCCACATTCTCAGAATTCGCGATGAGCCGCACGTTGGGAAATTCCGCGCGTACCATTTCGGGCGTGCCGTCGTGCGAGTCATTGTCCACGACGATTATTTCGGATTTGATATCGGCACTATCGGCGAGCAGCGCCGCGAGCGCGCGTCGTAAGAGGTCGCGCACATTCCAACTGACGAGGATGAAAGAGATTTCAGACATCAGAAATCAGACTACACATTGATGCTACTCTCTGTTCTCTGTCATCTGTCATCTGTCGTCTGTCATCTCTCACCTACTTTTTCCGCTCTACCACATATTCCGCCAACTCCAGCAGCGCGGTGCGGTACGGTGACTCGGGAAAAATTTCGAGCGAGCGCCGGGCTTGCTCGGCTTGTTGTCGCGCTTCATCGCGCGCCGCTTGGATGGCAGGCGAAGTACGAATCCATTCGACCACTTGGTGCAGTTCTTGTTCGGTGTGACCGTTGTGCGAAAATAGCGAGTCGAGTGTCTTGCGCCGCGCGTCCTGTTCATAAAAATAAATCGTTGGCAGCGTCACCAAGCCCTGACGCAAATCATTGCCTACCGGCTTGCCGATTTCATCCTGTGTCCCCACAAAGTCAAGCACATCGTCGATGATCTGAAACGCCATGCCGAGACTGTGACCATACGTTCGCAGCGCGTTACGTTCTTCTAGAGTCGCTTCGCTGAGTGCCGCGGCGGATTCGGTGCACGCGGCGAAGAGCGACGCGGTCTTGGCAAAGATGTGCTGATAATATTCTGCGCGGTCGGTCGATTGACCGTGACCGTTGAAATCCTGTCGTATCTCACCCTCGCACAGCACCATCGCCGCGTCCGCGAAAATCGACATTACCGCGAAATTTTGGACTTGGGCAGAAATCTTGGCGGCTTTTGCCAAAACAAAATCTCCCGCCAGCACCGTCGCCTTTTCGCTCCATTTGGAACTGATGGTGGGGGCGCCGCGACGCACCAGCGCCTTGTCGAGCAGATCATCGTGAATCAGCGTCGCGAGGTGCAGCATCTCGACCGAGGTCGCGAGTCGCAACAAATGTTCCTCATCGACTGAGCGCAAGTGACCGCTCAAGAGCACCAACGCGGGACGAATGCGTTTGCCGCCGCTTTCGATGATCGCCTCGATCACTTCCGCCAGTGGACCGAAATCCGCGCGCGCCTCGCTACGCAGACGCGCCTCGACTTGATTTAATTCGGATTCAATCGGCGTAAATATCGCGTGGATGTCCACCGGAGCCTCGCAATCTAGAAACCAAACAAGGCGCGCGCGTTCGAGGTTGTCTGTGACTCAACTTGCTCGGTGCTCAAGCCCTTTAACACCGCAATTCGTTCTGCGACGAGTTTAACATTTGCCGGTTCGTTGCGCTTGCCGCGCAGTGGATGGGGCGACAAGTACGGCGAATCGGTTTCGATCAACATTTTTTCCAGTGGAATCGCGCGGACGATCTCGTGCAAATTGCGCGCATTGAGAAACGTTACCGCTCCCGCGAACGAAATATAAAAACCGAGAGCGAGCGCGGCGTTCGCCATTGCGACATCGCCGGAGAAGGAATGCAGCACACCGCGCACGCCCAAACTTTTCCGCGACTCCAATGTCTCAATCATTTTCTCGTGCGCCTCGCGGTCGTGAATCGAGACTGGCAGATCGAGTTCCGCCGCCAACTGCAATTGCCGCTCGAAAAATTCTTGCTGCAACTCGACTGAAGCTTTGTCCCAATAATAATCTAGACCGATCTCGCCAATCGCAATAACCTTATCGTGCGCTGCCAACTCACGAAATTTTTCTACGTCGTCAATGCTCGACTCTCGAACCGATTCGGGATGAATGCCGACCGCGGCGTACACGATTGAAAATTTTTCGGCGAGATCAATCGCCGCGCGGCTCGATTCAACATCGGTGCCGAGAGTAACAATTCGCGTAATGCCGGTGTCCTGCGCGCGGGCGACGATCTCTTCGACATCCTTCGCAAACTGCTTGTCAGTCAAATGCGCGTGGGTGTCAATGAATTCAAGTGTTGAGGTGTCAGGGTGTTGAGGTGTCATGCCATCAAGCGCTGAACAACGTGACACTTGAACACTTTATCTCAATCCCGCCAAGTTCAACCCCGCCTGCAAAATATCCGCGACCTTGTCCTGCCGCGTCGTCTCGGTGTACACGCGAATGATCGGCTCGGTGCCCGAGAAACGAATCAGCATCCAGCCACCATCTTCCATCTCGTACTTGAAGCCATCGACCGTGACAATATTGGTGACTTTCAGCCCGGCAATCTCACTCGGCTTTTCATTCTGAATTTTGGCGCGCACTTCTTGATTGCGTTCGGGTGGAAACGGCGTATCAATGCGGTCGTAATAATGCGGACCGACAATGCTAAATAAATGTTCGAGCAATTGCGACGGCGATTTTTTCATCTGCACCATCAGGTCGAGTAAAAACAGTCCCGCGAGAATTCCATCGCGTTCCGGCATATGCCCGCGAAACGCAAAGCCGCCGGATTCTTCGCCGCCGATCATCGCATTGGTCTCGAGCATTTTCGGCGCGACATATTTGAAACCCACGCCGGTTTCGTACACCGGCACATCGTACTTTTTTCCAAGCGCGTTCAGCATCGAAGTCGTCGAAATCGTTTTGACGATCGGACCGCGCCAGCCGCGCACTTCGAGCAAATAGAGCGCGAGCAGCGCATACACTTCGAGCTGATTCACAAAACGCCCGCGCTCGGAGGCAAATCCTACGCGGTCGGCATCGCCGTCGGTCGCCACGCCCGCGTGCGCGTTTTGCGCCACCACCGTTTCGAGCAGACGATCAATGTTCGGCGGGATCGGCTCGGGTCGTTTCATATCCGGGAAAATGGGATTCCGCACATTGTGAATTTCAAAAACGTTGGTGGTGCCGCCGTCGAGAATCTGCTTGAGCCAGCCCGCGCCCACGCCCCACATCGGGTCGTGCACAATATTCAAATCCGCGCGCTTGAGCGGCTCGACCTCGATCATCTCTTTCAAATGCGCGAGATACGCGACCGAAGCATCGAATGTCTTGACAAGGTGATCGGTCATTGCATCGGCGAGCTTCATCCGCTTGACACTAGCGAGGCCCGGGATCGCCGCTTCGATTTCGGTCAGCACATCGGGATCGACCGCGCCGCCGAATTCGCCGCGCACCTTGAAACCATTGTCGGTGCCGGGGTTGTGGCTGGCGGTCAGGTTGATCGCGCCCGCGGTTTTATTTGCCAGAATCGCATACGAGATCACCGGCGTCGGCGTTCCGGTTTGGGTGAGCAGCACCGGGATTCCATTCGCCGCCAAAACTTCGGCGGCTGCCGCGGCAAAATTTTCTGACGAAAAGCGATAGTCGTAACCGATGACCATGCCGCGTTCCGCGCCGCCGTGTTTCAGAAAATAGTGCGCGACACCTTGCGTACAGCGACGCACATTATCGAAAGTGTAATCTTCGGCGATAACGCCGCGCCAACCATCCGTGCCGAATTTAATGTCGTTTGCCATAGTCTCAACGTGTCAAGCTGTCAAAGTGTCAAGAGCGTGTCTGACGTGACAAGCTCGCCCTTTGACACCTTGACACTACAAGTTATGCGATTTTTTTAACGCTGCTAAATCTGCCTCGACCATCATTTGCACCATCTGCTTGAAGGTGACGGATGGCTGCCAACCTAATTTGGTGCGCGCCTTGGTCGCGTCGCCGACGAGATTCACGACATCTGCCGGACGCAGGTCCGCAGGATTGTCCGCAATTAAATAATTGTCGAGCTTGAGACCGACGCAATCGAACGCGATCTGCGCGCATTCGAGCACGGTGTGCTGGATGCCGGTCGCGAGCACATAATCGTCCGGTTGATCCTGCTGCAACATCAGCCACATGCCGCGCACATAATCGGGCGCATAGCCCCAATCGCGTTTCGATGCCACATTGCCGAGCCGCAGTTCCTTCGCGAGTCCGAGTTTTATTTTCGCCGCCGTGTGCGTGATCTTGTGCGTCGAAAATTCCAGACCGCGCCGCGGGCTTTCGTGATTGAACAAAATCCCCGAGCACGCGAATAAATTGTACGACTCGCGATAGTTCACCGTGATCCAATGTCCGTACACTTTTGCGACGCCGTACGGACTACGCGGATAGAACGGCGTCTTTTCCGTCTGCGGCACTTGTTGCACCCAGCCGAACATCTCGCTCGACGACGCCTGATAAAAACGAATCGTCGGGTCCACAATCCGAATCGCGTCGAGAATGCGCGTCACGCCGAGACCTGTAACTTCGCCCGTCAACACCGGCTGCTTGAACGAGGTTGGAATAAAACTTTGCGCCGCGAGATTATACACTTCCGTTGGACGATGCTCTTGCAAAATTTCGATGAGCGACACTTGATCGATTAAATCGCCCTGAACAATTTTGATGCGATCCTGAATGTGCGCGATGCGTTCAAAATTTAAGGTGCTGGTGCGCCGCACCATGCCGATGACTTTATAATCTTGCTCGAGCAAAAATTCGGCAAGGTGCGAACCATCCATTCCCGTTATGCCCGTGATAACCGCGCGCTTGCTGTTCGTCATTCACTACTCCGGCAATACCTATTTGTGTGTTTCCCTATTTTGTTCGCGTACCTTTTCTCTCCAATACTCCAGCGTATCGCGCAGCGTCTCTTCAAAAGGAATCTGCGGCTCCCATCCGGTCTGCTGCTTGAATTTGCTCGCATCACAATAGCTGATCGGCGTGTCGGATGGTCGCGTGCGCGCGGGATCGGGCTCGACGCGAATGTCGACACTGGTCATCTGGAGATAGATGTCGAGAATTTCGCGCACGGCGCGCGGTGTACCCGAACCGATATTGTACACCTCGCCCGCGCTGCCCTGCTCCAACGCGAGCGCGTAGGCGCGTACCACATCGCGGACATCAGTAAAATCGCGCTGCGCCTCCAAATTCCCCACACACAGCACCGGCTCGCGCGCGCCCGCTTCGATTTCCGCGACTTGTTTCGCAAAGTTCGCCGCGACGAATCGTTCGTTCTGGCGCGGACCGATATGATTGAACGGACGCACGCGTACGATGTGCAATTTGTGACTGATAAAATATTGCAGACCGAGAAAATCTTGCGCGATTTTGCTCACGCCATATGGACTGTCGGGGCGCAGCGGCGTATTTTCCGAAATCGGCAGGTCGTCCGGCGCGACGCGCCCATATTCCTCATTGGAGCCGACGATGAGAACGCGCGCTTGTGAATTTTTTTCCGCGAGCGCGTGTAGTAAATTGACCTCTGCGCGAATATTATTTTCCAGCGTCGCCCAAGGGTCTTGCCACGATATGGGCACAAACGCCTGCGCCGCGAGATGATAAACGTAATCGGGAGATGCTTCTGCCAGAACGCGCGCCGCCGTAACGGAATCGGTGAGATCGCCGATCACCCACTTGACCCGATCGCGCATCGCTGTGCCGTGCTCGCCCTCGACATGCGAAACGCCCCACACCTCCACGCGTGCTTGAGCGAGAAGATAGTCGGCGAGAAAGCTGCCGGCGAAACCCGAGATGCCCGTAATTAACGTGCGCACGCCGCTCCCTTAAAGCACCTGACAGAATGAAACGGCTCAAACGGAAACTCTGCCCGGTATTTTAAACTATGATCGCCGTTCTCGTTCAGCTCGCGTTTTGCCCGCACTTTGTAGCCGCAGGCACAAGTGTTCGGTGATTTGTGCATCCGATTATAACACACGAATTATTCATTTGCAATATCTTTCACAAAGTCTGCCTCGCTTTGGTGTAAGGGCATTCCAAACTTACCACAAAGTAAAGCGTACCGAAATTCTTTGTGGCTTTGTGTCTTTGTGGTAGATGTGTCCGCTTTTAAACAGTAGGAGAGTGAACAAATGAGAAAAAGAAAGGGGAGAGTTCCCTCATCCCCTCATTTCCTTCGTTTCCTTCAATCCGTTCTTACAGTCCCGCTTCGGCTCTCAAAATTTCTGCCTTGTCCATCCGCTCCCACGGCGCGTCGATGTCATGACGACCAAAGTGACCGTACGCCGCGGTCGGCTGGTAAATCGGTCGACGCAAATTCAGGTCGCGAATAATCGCAGCGGGGCGCAAATCAAAATGCTCGCGAATTAACTCCACAATTTTCTCGTACGGAATTTTTTCGGTGCCAAAAGTTTCCGCCGTGATCGAGATCGGGTGCGCGACACCGATGGCATACGCAATCTGCATCTCGAAGCGCTCGGCGAGTCCTGCCGCGACCACATTCTTCGCCACATAGCGTGCGGCGTATGCGGCTGAGCGGTCTACTTTTGTCGGGTCTTTGCCGGAGAACGCGCCGCCGCCGTGCCGTGAGATTCCGCCGTAGGTGTCCACAATAATTTTGCGTCCGGTGAGTCCGGCGTCGCCCATCGGTCCACCAATCGTAAAGCGCCCTGTCGGATTGATGAGATATTTGGTCTTGGCGTCGAGCATATTCGTAGGCACAATCGCGTCAATGACTTTGGCGCGAACATCGCGCGCGATCTCTGCCTGACTCTGCCCATCGAGGTGCTGCGTCGAAATCACAATCGTGTCCACGCGCACCGGCTTGCCATTGGCGTACTCGACCGTGACTTGCGATTTGCCGTCGGGTCCGAGATAGGGAATCGTATTGTCCCGGCGTACTTCCGCCAGCCGCTTGCACAGGCGATGCGCGAGTGAAATTGTCAGCGGCATATATTCCACCGTCTCGTTGCAGGCGAATCCGTACATCATCCCTTGGTCGCCCGCGCCGATGCGGTCAATCGGATCGCTGTCGCCTTCCTTCGCCTCGAGCGCCTTGCTGACGCCCAGGTCAATGTCAGGCGACTGTTCTTTGAGCGACACAATCACGCCGATGGTTTTGTAATCGAAACAATATTTCGAGTCGGTATAGCCGATTTTTTCGACCGTGTTCCGTACGATCTTTTGCGCGTCGAATCTCGCGCTCGTGGTGATTTCGCCCATCACCACGACCAAGCCGGTCGTCGCAGCGGCTTCGCACGCCACGCGTCCCATCGGGTCGAGCGCATAGATCGCGTCGAGCACGCCATCCGAAATCTGGTCACACATTTTGTCGGGATGCCCCTCCGTCACCGACTCCGAGGTAAAAAATAATTGCGGGGCGGACATAAAAGTGCTGGTCATAAAAATCTCCCTACTCTGATCTCGGATCGCGGAATGCGGAATATTGAATCTGCAATTCGAAATCCGAAATTCGCAATTAGGTGCCTTCTTCCCACGAACCCAAGTACTTGGTCTGCTCGGCGGTGAGATGATCGATCTCGATGCCCATCGCCGCGAGTTTCAGCCGCGCGATTTCGCGGTCAATGTCCGCCGGAATCGGATAGACATCCGGCTTGAGTTCGTCGTGATGCTTGACCATATATTCGACCCCGAGCGCCTGATTGGCAAAGCTCATGTCCATCACACTCGCGGGATGTCCCTCCGCCGCGGACAAATTCACCAAACGTCCTTCAGCAAGCAGATTGATGCGGCGACCGTCGGGCAGAGTATATTGATCGACAAACTCGCGCACGCGCCGTTTTTCGTTCGCCATTTTTTCGAGCGCGGGGATATTGATCTCGACGTTAAAGTGCCCCGAATTCGCCAGAATCGCGCCATCTTTCATCGACTCGAAATGTTGCCGGTCGATGATGTGCGTATCGCCGGTGGCGGTAATAAAAATATCACCGACCGCCGCGGCTTCCG
>JBBSHK010000057.1:0-10310 GCA_038253185.1 Anaerolineae bacterium
GAAAGCGGAATGGTTCAATCCGGGCGGCTCGGTGAAAGACAGAGCCGCACTTTTTATTGTCGAAGACGCGGAACGGCGCGGCTGGCTGACTTCTGAAAAAATTTTGCTGGACGCGACCAGCGGCAACACCGGCGTCGCGTATGCGATGATCGGCGCGGCAAAAGGTGCAAAATTCGCGGGCGTCGAACTGGTAATGCCGGAGAATGTGAGTGAGGAGCGCAAGAAAACCGTGCGCGCGTTCGGCGCGAAGATTACGTTCACCGATCCGCTTGAAGGCAGCGATGGCGCGATATTGCAAGCACGCGAGCTTGCGTCGCAATCGCCTGAAAAATATTTTTACGCCGACCAATACAACAATGACGCGAACTGGCGCGCGCATTACGCAACAACCGCGCCGGAAATTTGGGAACAGACGCAAGGTCAAATCACGCATTTCGTCGCGGGCATCGGGACGACGGGAACGTTGATGGGAGCGAGTCGCCGTTTGAAAGAACTGAATCCTGCGATTCATGTCGTCGCGGTCGAACCGGCAGATGAATTGCAAATCATCGAAGGACTGAAGCACATGGCAACCGCGATTGTGCCGGGCATTTACGATGCGCGAATGCACGACCGCAAAATTAGCGTTGAAGCAGAAGACGCGTACGACACTACGCGCGAGGTCGCGCGAAGTGGAGGGCTGTTCGTTGGCTTTAGCGCGGGCGCGGCGATTTTCGCGGCGCGACAACTCGCGACAGAGATCGAAAGCGGAGTTGTTGTTGCTGTGCTGCCTGATGGTGGTGAGCGATATTTGAGCACGGTGCTGTGGGAGTGATAAAAGTTAGGGTTGAAAGTTGCAAAGTTGTTCCGACTGTTTCAGTTCGGACTTTAAAGTTCAAGGACGTTGTACGCTAGCCTGTGCCAAATGTCACAATTCTAACAGCTTTTTAACACAGTATTACGGATTCTTATATTTTTTTAAGAGTCGCTGATTAAAATGGATTAGACAGATACAAGTCGGGAGGATTTAGCGCGTTTATGGCGAATGAATTGGAAATCAGGGACCTTCACGTTTCAGTTGAAGGCAAAGAAATTTTAAAGGGCATCAATCTCACCATCAGCAAGGGCGAGATCCACGCGGTGATGGGTCCGAATGGTTCGGGCAAGTCTACGCTGGCGAACACGATTCTCGGTCACCCGCACTATCAAGTTACGTCGGGACAGATTCTTTACAAAGGTGCAGACATCACCTCGATGAAGCCGGACGAGCGCGCCCGCGCCGGGCTTTTTCTCGCGTTCCAATATCCCCACTCCGTCCCCGGCGTAACTGTCGCGAACTTTTTGCGAACCGCGCTGAATGCGAAACGCAAGGCGCAGCAGAACGGCGATTACAAACCCGTTTCGATTCCCGAGTTCCGCAAACTCGTGCGCGAAAAAATGGCGCAGTTGAAACTCGACGAATCGTTCGCGACGCGTTATTTGAACGAGGGCTTTTCGGGTGGCGAGAAAAAGCGCGCCGAGATTTTGCAGATGGCGATCTTGCAGCCCGAGATCGCGATTCTCGATGAGACCGATTCGGGTCTCGACATCGATGGCGTACGAATTGTTTCCGAAGGCGTGAACGCGCTTGCCGGTCCGAACCTCGGCATCTTGATCATCACCCACTATCAGCGCATTCTGAATTTCATCAAGCCGCAGTTCGTCCACGTTTTGGTGAAAGGGAAAATCGCGGTGGAAGGTGGACCGGAGTTGGCGCTCAAGCTCGAAGAGAAGGGGTATGATTGGGTGAGCGAAATCACCCCGGAAGAGTTGGGCGAAAAGATCGCAGGGTAAGAACTTGACATTGATATCGCACTAAAAATCAGCGGGTTTCCGCTGAGTTCACGTTCGGCTCCAATGGAGTGCCATTGGAGCGAACTATCCTTATTGATAATAATGTGATAGAGAAATGGATTGTTCGACAACTGATATTCAAATAGCCGGGGTAAATGCAAGGAGACAAAATGGCAGCAGAGCAAAAGCAGCAGTTTGATATTGGCGCGAGTGGGTCAACGTACGCGGAAAAATATGGTTTCTTCGATCCGGAGCATTATGCGTTCCGTTCCAAAAAAGGTCTGAGTCACGACGTCGTCGAAGAAATTTCATGGATGAAGCAAGAGCCGGAGTGGATGCGCAAATTCCGCCACCGCGCGCTCGATATTTTTTATAAAAAGCCGATGCCGCAGTGGGGCGGCAATCTCAACGACATTGACTTTGACGATATTTTCTATTTCGTGCGCGCGTCCGAAAAAGCCGAACGCTCGTGGGACGAAGTTCCCGCGGACATCAAGAACACATTCGACAAGTTGGGAATCCCGCAAGCCGAACAGAAATTTTTGTCGGGGGTCGGTGCGCAGTATGAATCCGAAGTCGTTTATCACAACATTAAAGAATCACTCTCGAAGCAAGGCGTGATTTTTACCGACACCGATTCCGCGCTGCGCGAATATCCGGAACTCTTCAAAAAATATTTCGGCACGATCATTCCGGCGGCGGACAATAAATTTTCGGCGTTGAACAGCGCGGTGTGGTCGGGTGGTTCCTTCATCTACGTGCCGCCGGGTGTGCACGTGGATATGCCGCTGCAAGCGTACTTTCGCATCAACACCAAGAACATGGGACAATTCGAGCGCACCCTGATCATCGTCGATGAAGGCGCGTTCGTGCATTACGTCGAGGGCTGCACCGCGCCGACGTACACTACCGATTCGCTGCACAGCGCGGTGGTCGAGATCATGGTGATGAAAGGCGGGCGCTGCCGCTACACCACGATCCAGAACTGGTCGTCGAATGTGTACAATCTCGTGACCAAACGCGCGGTCGCGAAAGAAGACGCGACGATGGAATGGGTCGACGCGAATCTCGGCTCGAAGCTCACGATGAAATATCCGAGCATTTACCTGATGGGCAAAGGCGCGCACGGCGAAGTACTCTCGGTCGCGTTCGCGGGCAAAGGTCAGCATCAGGACGCGGGCGGCAAAGCCGTACACGGTGCACCAAACACGTCATCACAAATCATTAGCAAATCCATCAGTAAAGATGGCGGGCGCACATCTTATCGCGGTCTCTTGAAAGTTTATCCGGGTTGTGAAGGCGTCAAGGCGAAGGTTCAATGTGATGCGCTATTGCTCGACGAAACTTCGCGCTCGGATACCTATCCGTACATCGAAGTGGAAGAAGACAACGTGACGATCGGTCACGAAGCCTCAGTGTCCAAGATTGGCGAAGAGCAGCTTTTCTATCTGACTTCGCGCGGTCTCACTGAAGCGGAAGCGTCGAGCATGGTCGTCAGCGGATTCATCGAACCGATTGTGAAAGAGTTGCCGATGGAGTTTGCTGTGGAAATGAATCGACTGATTCAGTTGCAGATGGAAGGCTCGGTCGGGTAAAAGAGCGACGAGCAATGAGTACCGAGGACTGAGACACAAATGACGCTCTCCCGTTCCGTTGCGAGAGAGCGTCTTGGTTGTACCGACGTTCATTAAAAAGTTATAAACGAATGTAGCAGGGGCGATTCATGACTCGCCCCTGCGAGAGGTTCGTCTGCACGCTTCGGAAAAATATTCTGCATCCATCTCAAAGCCGACAAAATTTTTTCCGAGTCGCGCGGCGGCGAGCGCGGACTGACCGATGCCGAGAAATGGGTCGAGCACAAGATTCGTACTTTCAGCGCCGTGAAGTTTGATGCACATCTGGGCAAGTTTCACCGGAAACGTCGCGGGATGAGGACGCTGCTCATCGCGACTCTGAATCGTCTCGTAGGGAATAAACCAGGTGTTGCTGTGACAACGCAAATCGTCTTTGGCAGAATTCCAGCGCGTGACATTTGACTTGTCCTGATACGGCACACCAATTGCGAGGCGGTCGAGTTTTATATCGCCGTGTTTGGTCAGATAAAAAATGTATTCGTGACAATTATTCAAGAAGCGCGGTGAATTGATCGGCTTGTAATGACCAACAGAAATATCGCCAGTGACGTTCGGATAATTTCCAACATTTTTCAGCGCAAATTTTTTCTTTGTCATCTTTTATCATTATCGCATAAGATAGGGTTGAACCAACCAACCGTTGGAGGCAGTTAACGAGTGAGTCAAGTTAAAGACCGTGTCGCAGCAGGACTGAACCGACAAAATATCGAAGCGTTATCGCAAGTCAAGCGCGAACCGGAGTGGATGCGCGCATTGCGACTCGATGCGTGGCATGTGTACGAAGAGACGCCGTTCCCCGCGGCGAACGATGAGTTGTGGCGTCGGACGAATCTCAGTGGGTTGAAACTCGATGACGTAATTCCGTTTTCTGAAACGAGCGGGAGAGAATTGACAGCCCAAGAGTTGCCCGCCGAGCGCCGCGCGATGTTTGAGAAAACGGACGCTGCCGGTGTTTTGGTCCAGCACAATTCGAGCAACTCGTACTTTCGCCTGCGCGAAGATTTGAAACAGCGCGGCGTCATCTTTTGTGATCTGGATACCGCGATCCGCGAGCATCCCGACCTCGTGCGCGAATATTTGATGCGACGCGCGGTGACCTTCAGTGAGAATCGCTATGCGCGCCATGTAAACGAACAAGGTCTCACCGAGCATCGCGGCTACGGCGACACGGTCGGCGATCTGAAATTCGCGACGCTGCACGGGGCATTCGTCAGCGGTGGAACTTTTTTGTACGTCCCCCGCGGTGTCGTCATCGATGAGCCGTTGAACACACTCACCTATTTCGATGCGCTGAACGTCGGCATTTTCACACACACGCTCGTGATTTTGGAAGCGGGCGCGGCGGTGAAATTGATCGAAGATTATGATTCGACGGAAAGTGAAGCGCAGCGTTTTTCGACCCGCGCAGTCGAACTCATTCTCAGACCCGGTGCGAGTCTGCAATATTTCAACTTGCAAGATTGGGCGCACAACGTTTGGGATTTTTCATCGCAGACGGCGTTGCTCGATAGAGATTCAACCCTGACGTGGTTGGCGGGCACGCTCGGCAGCGCGGTCACGAAAGCGTTTCTCGATACGCGCCTCGAAGGTCCCGGCACGAGCGCGAATATGCTCGGCTTTTTCTTTGGCGATCAGAAACAGCATTTCGACCAGCATACTTTTCAGAATCATATTTCGCCGCACGGCACGAGCGACTTGCTTTACAAGGGCGCGTTGAAGGACAACGCGTATTCTGTTTTTCGCGGACTGATTCGCGTCAATCCGCACGCGCAGCGCTCGGATGCGTATCAGCAGAATCGCAATTTACTATTGTCGCAACATTCGCACGCGGATTCGATTCCCGAATTGGAGATCGAGGCGAATGATGTGCGCTGCACGCACGGCGCGACCGTCGGACCGATTGATGAGGATCAGGTTTTCTATTTGATGGCGCGCGGGATTGAGCGACCGGACGCGGAGCGCTTGATCGTCGAAGGATTTTTCGACGCGCTGCTGCAAAAAATCCCGCTTGAATCGGTGCAGGAGCGGTTGTTCGAAGTGATTCGAAAAAAGATTACGGGATAAATCATAATGACCGCGCGGATTTGTGTGCTGCAATGTATCTGTCGTAAGCGGAGCGTGGCTCAACGCCGAGTCACTGCCTCCGCATCTCATGTTGTGTAAACAAATTTATTAAACTCAAGGAGAAATCAAATGTCCACGAACGGTTATGCGCATCCTGAGATGTTGGTCGAGACCGATTGGGTCGCGGAGCATCTCAAGGATCCAAAGGTTCGGATTGTCGAATCGGATGAAGATGTACTTTTGTACGAAGTGGGTCACGTGCCCGGCGCGGTCAAGATTGATTGGCACACGGACTTGCAAGACCCGCTCAAACGCGATTACATCGACCGCGAGCGCTTTGAGCAGTTAATGTCCAAGGCGGGTATCGCCAACGATACGAAAGTGGTTTTCTATGGCGACAAGAACAACTGGTGGGCATGCTATGCGCTCTGGGTCTTTAAACTTTTTGCTCATAAGGACGCCGTCATCATGAACGGCGGTCGGCAAAAATGGATTGACGAAGGACGTGAGTTGAGCAAGGACACGCCGAGTTATGCGCCGACCCAATACCGCGCACAGGAGCGCGATGACAAGACCATCCGCGCGTTCCGCGAAGATGTGCGCGAGCATATTTCAAGTGGCTTGCCATTGGTCGACGTGCGTTCGCCGCAAGAATATTCGGGTGAACTTTTGCATATGCCCGGCTATCCGCAAGAAGGCGCGTTGCGCGGCGGACACATCCCCGGCGCGAAAAATATTCCGTGGGCGCGCGCGGCGCGCGAGAATGGCACCTTCAAGTCGCCGGAAGAATTGACACAACTGTACCAGCCACAAGGCGTTACGCCCGACAAGGACATCATCGCCTACTGTCGCATCGGCGAGCGTTCGAGCCACAGCTGGTTCGTGCTCACGTACCTGCTGGGTTATCCGAACGTGAAAAATTATGACGGCTCGTGGACCGAGTGGGGCAATCTCGTCGGCGCGCCAATTGAAAAATAAAGTCATACGTCAAGGTGTCATAATGGCAAGCGTCACGTGACACCTTGACACTTTAACACCTGATGTTGCATGGACCGACAAGAGTACATCGAATTCATTCTCGATCATTATCACAACCCGCGCGGGAAGGGCAAGCTCGACGACCCCGACTTGTTGGTGAATGGCGGCAATCCGGGCTGCGGTGATGTCGTCACGCTCTATGTGAAACTCGACGACAATGATCGCATCACCGACGCGCGCTTTGACGGCGAAGGGTGTACGATCAGCATGGCGGCGAGTTCGCTGTTGATGGAAAAACTTGTGGGCAAGACGTTGCCAGACATCGACGCGATGGATTATGCCGAACTCGTTGACGAAATGGGGCGCGAGGTGGTACAATCGCGTTTGCGCTGCGCGACGCTGGCGATGGATACATTGAAAGCGGGAGCGCGCGAGTATCCCTCACGCAAAGCGACCGGGCAAAAATTGATTCAGCCGATGGTGCTCGCGCATACGCTCAAGACGGATTAATTGTAACTTGTAGGGGCGACTCTTGTGGTCGCCCAGATCTGATGATACATTAATTGTGACTTGTAGGGGCGACTCCTTGTGGGCGCCCGGATCGAGGTAAAAATGGACGAAACCAAAATGGAAACGCTCGTCAAGGATCAAGCAACGAATACCAACGATGGAATGAATCCTGCCGATGAGGTGAATGAGGGACTGCCTAAAAGCATGCCCATCGTGGAGCCGGGCAGCGTGGAAGAAAAAATCAAGACGGGGCTGCGACAGGTGTTTGATCCTGAAATCGGTCTCGAAGTGATTCAGCTCGGTTTGATTCGCGACATTAATCTCGCGTCCGATCCGGCTGAAGTCAAGATGATGCTGACCACACCCTTCTGTCCGTACGGCGGCTGGTTGATTCAGCAGATCAAAGATGTTAGCGAAGGTGTCAGCGGCAAGCCGGTCAAAGTCACAGTGCTGCCGGACTTGTGGGACCTGAGCTATATGGAAGACCCCGGCTTGTTGAGCGGGTGGTAAGGAAAGTTGCAAGTGACAAGTGGCAAGCGAAAAAACAAAGGCGCTTGCTGCGGAGAGCAATGAGATGTTAAAGCTCGCCGTCAGTGAAAAACCCGGACTCAACGCGTCGTCCATCCGAGAAGATTTTCCCATCCTCCAACGCGTGGTGAATGGCAAGCCCTTAATCTATCTCGATTCGACCGCGACTTCGCAAAAGCCCGAGTCAGTGATTCAGGCGCTCGACGAATACTATCGCGTTTATAACTCGAACGTGCATCGCGGTATTTATTCGCTCGCCGAAGAAGCCACCGCGCGCTATGAAGCGGCGCGCAAAAAGATCCAAAAATTTATCAACGCACAATCGTGGCGCGAAATAATTTTTACGCGCAACACCACAGAGGCGCTGAACCTGATCGCCTACGCGTGGGGACGCGCGAATATTCGCGCAGGCGATGAAATTGTTTCCACCGTCCTCGAGCACCACTCCAACATTGTCCCATGGCAAATCCTCGCGAAAGAGAAAGGCGCGACGCTGAAATTTATTCCCGTAGACGATGAAGGATACCTGCGGCTCGAAGCGCTTGACTCGATCATCACCGAAAAAACCAAACTCGTCGCGTGCACGATGATGTCGAATGTGAGCGGCACGATTACGCCGCTCAAGACAATCATTGAAAAGGCGCACGCGGTGGGCGCGGTGGTTGTGATTGATGGAGCGCAGGGTGTGCCGCACCTGCCGACCGATGTGCGCGAGCTCGATTGCGATTTCCTCGCGTTCAGCGGACACAAGATGCTCGGTCCGTTCATCGGCATTCTGTACGGCAAACGCGCGCTGCTCGAAGCGATGAATCCGTTTCTCGGCGGCGGCGATATGATTCGCGAAGTGACCCTGACCGAATCGCGCTGGAACGATCTGCCGTACAAATTTGAAGCGGGCACGCCGGCGATTGCGGAAGCGATCGGCTTGGGTGTCGCGGTCGATTACCTCAACGCGCTGGGGATGGATAATGTGCGCGCCCACGAGAAACAATTGGTCGCGTACGCGCTGGAACAGATGGCGAACGTGCAAGGACTGCGAATGATAGGACCGAGCGACGTCGAATTTCGCGGCGGCGTATGCGCGTTCGATCTGCGCGGGATTCACCCGCACGACGTCGCGACGATCCTTGACAGCGAGGGCATTTGCGTGCGCGCCGGACATCACTGCGCGATGCCGTTGCACGAACAATATTGTTTGCCCGCGACCACCCGCGCCAGCTTTTACGTTTACAACGTTCCTGAAGAACTGGATAAGCTCGTGCAAACATTAGACAAAGTACGCGCCGTTTTTTCAAAATAAATTCGTTCCGCAAAAAGCGCGGGAGCTGGGACTTTGCTACGACAATTCCAAATCAGAAATCATAAATCAGAAATTAACCGATGGATGACCTTTACCGCGAACTGATTGTTGACCACTATCAAAATCCCCATAATCACGGCACGCTCGAGAATGCAGACATTTCGCACGAGGAGATGAATTCACTCTGCGGCGACAAGATTCGCATTGATATGCGCGTGAGCGATGGCATCGTCGAGGACGTAAAATTCACAGGCAAGGGCTGCGCCATCAGCCAAGCGTCCGCCTCGATGCTCACGGATGAAATTAAAGGCAAGCCGCTGGAGGAAATCAAGCATCTCGACGCGCAGACGATTTACGATCTGCTCGGAATTCCACTCGGTCCATCGCGCGTGAAATGCGCGATGCTGCCGCTCAAAGTCGTCAAGACCGGCGCGTATGGCATTACACGCTGGCCCGACGAGGACGAGGAAGACGATTAGCGATGGCGACAATTGCCGACGAGATGCGCTTGCTTGAATCATCTGCGCGCCCGCTGCCAAAAGAAAAACTCACTTACGAGCAGTTCCTCGAATGGTGCGACGAAGACACGCACGCCGAATGGGTCGATGGGGAGGTGCAGATGACTTCGCCTGTCTCATCCGAACACTCAGACTTGACGCGGTTTTTAACAATGCTGCTCGGTTTCTTCATTGAGGCGCGCAATCTCGGCGTTCTACACACCGCGCCCTTCCAGATGCGTTTGCGAGAAATTAGGCGCGGACGCGAGCCCGACTTGATATTTATTGCAACAGAACACCTTGATCGCATCAAGAAAAATTATTTGGATGGTCCCGCCGATGTTGCGATTGAAATCGTTTCACCGGACAGTATTGCGCGCGATCGCGGCGATAAATTTGTCGAGTACGAAGCGGCGGGCGTACGCGAATATTGGATGATCGACCCCGAGCGCGAGCAAGCAGAGTTTTATCGGCTCGGTGAAGAGGGACGCTACCGTCCAATTCTCATCGGGCGCGAGGGAATTTTTCAGTCGCAAGCGGTCGAAGATTTTTACTTGCGCGTCGAGTGGCTGTGGCAAGAGCCGCTGCCGAAAGTTGCGACCATTCTAAAAGAGATGCGGGTTATCTGAATTCAATATGACGATGGAGAAAACCAGACAATTTGTAACGGTGGCTCGAGTCGGTGATGTAAAAAAAGGACAGGTCAAAACCTTCACCGTTGACGGGCATGACCTCGCACTGTGCAATGTCGAAGGGACGTATTTTGCGACTCAGAATTTATGTACGCACGATTATGGTCCGTTGGGCGAGGGCGAGATGATCGATTACGAAATCGAGTGCCCGCGCCACGGCGGTCGCTTTGACGTACGCACGGGTGCGGTCACTGTGATGCCGCCAATGTTCCCCATCAAAACTTTTCCGGTGCGCGGGGAGGGTGATGCGATTCAGATCGCGTTGGATTAGCTTCTCATAGGCAACACAGATTAA
>JBBSHK010000058.1:0-10267 GCA_038253185.1 Anaerolineae bacterium
ATCACTTTCATCATAGCTGCTGTAGAGACCCCAACGTCCGGCAACCAATTCGGCGCGCAGCACCTCCTCAAGCTGCTGATCCGCTTCGGCTGCTTTTTCAGATTTGCCCGCTTGCTGTTCGTTGATCTGAAAAAGCTCGTCGTGCGCGTCGTTCAATGCCTTGGCAATATTTTTAGCGTCGGACTCCCACTCGGGCACGAGCGCAAGCCCAAAGCCGCCGCGCGCCGCGCGCAATTTAAAAGCGAGCCAGTGAATCTTGTCGCGCAAGATAGAAACCTGCGCGGGCGCATCGGGCGCGACTTTATATTTCGCATCGTAGAAGGATGTACGCGGCCCGTCCTCATCATAGAGCTTGTCGCCGAGCGTACGCACGAGGTCCTGCGGCAGGTCTTGCGCTGATTTGGGCGGTTTCAAATTCAATTGGTCGATCAACTCGCGCGCCGCGATGACGCGCGCTTTGGTCTTGTCCTTTAACGCGGCGTCGTCCGGTAAATCAGTCGGCAGCACGCGAAAGGGACGCCGCCCCACGGCCACTGCTTCCTCCGCCTTTGGACTGGAGGCTTCCTGACTCTTTTGTTTCGCCTGACTGGCGAGATTCGACGCGCCCAGATTTTGATACGCTGGCGCGATTTGCGCAAGCAGCCGCGCGCGCGACTCGTGCGGGACCGCCGGACTGTATTGCGCGATCAGGTACGCTTGATCGAGCACCGCGCGCGCGGCTGGCTGCAATCCGAGCGCGCGCAGACCGGCTGCCGCTTCGAGCAGAGCTTGCGTGCGTGTCAGATCTGAAGGCAGCGGGCTGATGATCGCCAGCGTCGCGGCATATTGGTAACACCACGCGGCTTTGGTCGTCTGTTGCGCGCCGGCGTAGCGGATGCCCAGCAGTTGCAACGTGCCGATGCGATTCGCGTCGGAAAAGTCAGGACTATACGCGACCAGCGCGAACGCGGATTCCCAATCGCCTTGCTCCAGCGCGGTGTCCACCGATTGCTGGTCGGAAATTCCCGCCAGCGGCGTGAGTGCATTCGCGGCAGTAATACGCGTCGCGTCCACCTGCTCGAGCGGCGCTCTCCATTGCGTCAGGTCAACACTCTCGCCGCGCGCGGTAAAAAAATTCACGCCGATGGCGATGGCGCCGATAAAAAACAAGAGCGCCGCGGCGGCGAGTAGAACTAGGGGTAATGCTCTTTTCACGAAAACTCCGGGAGGGTTACAAGTTGAAAGTTAAACGTTAGAAAGGTGAATCGCCGGCAACTTTCAACTTTACACTTTTAACTCATTACGGGTTCACCAGATGCTCGATCTTTGCCTGTTTGCGTCGCGCATCGAGCCAGGCGAGAAATGCCTGCTGCTTTTGGTTCTGCGCCAGCTCGGGTGAGAGCACACGCGCGGGATCGCGTTCCAACACTTTGATGATGTGAAACCCGAGCGGTGTGGTAACGACGCCGCTCACCTGTCCGGGTTGGAGTTGAAACGCCGCGGCTTCAAACTCCGGCGGCATAATTCCTTTTGGAAACCAGCCGAGGTCGCCGCCGTTGTTGCGCGTGGCTTCTTCTTTAGAATATTGTTTGGCGAGCGCGGCAAAATCTTTTTTGGCTTTGACTTGCGCCAGCACTTGATCCGCTTCGGCTTTGGTGGAGAGCAAAATGTGCGCCGCGTGTACTTGCTCCACTTTGGTCGGCAGCGCCGCCGTCACGCGGTTCAACATCGTCTCGCCAAAAATCGTCGTGCGGATTTGAGTGCAGAGATCGTCGAGCAGCAATTGATTCGTTTTCAAATAATCGTCGAATTTGTCGCGTCCGCCCGCGTCGTTGATCAACTGCTGAATCCGGTTGTCGACATCCTGATTGGTCACGTTTACGTTTTCTTGGCGCGCGGCTTGCTCGATCACAAGGTCGTCTATTAATTGTCCGAGCACCTGTTGTTGCAAGCCCTTGATTTCTTCTTGTCCTTGTTTCGAATTTGGGTCCAGCCCTTGCGCCGCGAGCGCGGCTTGAGCTTGCGCCGCCTGGCGCTGGTAGAGTCCGAGCGGGATGCCCTGTCCATTCACTTTCGCCGCGAGCGCCTCGTTGGGCGCGGGATTGATGGCGCCGCCGTTTTTGCAATACGGCGTGGATGCGGCTGGCAGAGTCTGCGTAGGTGGCGGTGTGCCTGGCGGCGGCACGTTGAGTGTCACTTCGGTCGGGACGGCGCCCGCGGGCGTATTCACCACGACCCCCGCCGTTGTGGGAATAGGATTCGGCGCGGGTGTATTCGGATCGGTTGCGGGAGATGCCTCTTCACACGCGGTGAGCACCAACGCAAAAATAAACAGCGCGGACCAGACCAGGCGCGAAATTCTCATAACTTTTATCCCTTCTATGGCGCGTTACCGGAATACTGAATCAGGCGCGTAGATTCTCTCTATGACGCGAATTGATTTTGAAAGACATTGACGGACGCGGGTTCAAGATGCTTGGTGAAAATGAAACGAGGTGAAGAATAACGCGCGAATTCGTTCACAGGAGCCAGCGCTTGGATTCAAGCAAGCGCCAATTATAACGCATCACAATTCAAATGCAAGAATTGAAACCCGCGCGGCGAGTGTAACCAAACTGTAATTGCACTTGGTTGCCCTCGCGCCGCGCCTCTGCTATAATGACCGTCGCGCTGATAGACGGGGACGAATGCTAACCAATTTGGGTATGACCTCACATCATTATCTCTTGATCTCGGGACTCGATACGTTGGCGCTATCTCTGGTCAGCAGCGCGCTGACGGACGAGGACGAGTTGGCGACCGCACAGAACCCCGCCGAAGCAGTCCAGATGATGTCGCACACGCAGCCCGATGCGGTCTTGTGGGCGATCGATACGGCGGACGAAGAATCGGTGGTGGCTTGTCGCTCGCTGCGCCGTCACTCGCACGCTCCGATCGTGATGCTGCTCAGTCCAAACGCCAAAGAAGAGATGCTGCGCGGTTACCGTCTCGGCGCCGATGCGCATATTGCGATCCCGTGTGATCGCCGCGAATTCACGGCGCGCGTGCAAGCAGTCTTGCGGCGCATGGCTTCGTCCAATTGGAATTCTGCAGAACCAGCCGCCGCGTAAATGATAGGAAAATTGAAAATGAAAAAAGTAATTTCTGTCCTTTTGTTGCTCGTCGTGCTTGCCGCGGGTTGTAGCTCTACCATCGAAGTTCCCACTGCCATTCCGGTCAATCCGACGGCGACCGTGCAGTCCGCGTCCGCGACGGCAACCGCGCAATTGCCGCCCCCGAGCAAATGCCAGTCCAAACTTCTCGGCAAAGTTCAAGACGCGAATGGCGCGCTCGCCAAAGGCGCGACGATTGAAATCAAGGGCGGCTCCTTTAGCGGCAAGACGTTGAGCGACGATAACGGTCTGTATGGATTCGCGGGACTGTGCGCGGGCACCTACACTTTCTCAGTGACCCTCTCTGGTCAAGCCGCCAAAGCGGTGGCAACGACGGCGACGCTCGACGGCAGCAACTCGGTCAAGACCGACTTGCAAGTCAAGTAAAAATCTGTTTCGCATTTGTGATTGGATGCGGACACAATCAGAGAGGACTCTGGTCCTCTCTGATTTTTTGTAGCGTCACTGCTGCCATTGCTTGTAATTCCATTGTAATTCCATTGTAATTCCATCGTCACCATATTCTTATTCTGGCTCGATTGGGGTCGAATGGCGAAGCAACCAGTTTCTCGCAAGTATCCCTCTGCGCAAAACGTGATTGGCTGCTTGAGCGTGAGCCGCTGCCATCAAGTCTCAAGTTGAGACCCGGATTCTCTATAAGCGCTAAAAGAAATACACCGAGAATAATATCGCCGAGGCATTACCTCGGCGATTTGGTTG
Source organism: Anaerolineae bacterium (assembly GCA_038253185.1). Classification (GTDB taxonomy): domain Bacteria; phylum Chloroflexota; class Anaerolineae; order UBA4142; family SHND01; genus JBBSHK01. The sequence goes on from JBBSHK010000058.1 coordinate 3,852, forward strand.
CGTCTGATTTTTTTCTCAATCAATTCTGCCTGTACTTTTTCCAACCGACGATTGCCAGAACGCCTGACGTGAGCAAGAGCAAAACACCGCCCGTACTCCAAGGCGCGTCGTGATCTTCCAACCTCCACGCGATGCCCTCTTGTGAGTGGATCAGCGAGAGATCAATCGATATTTCGGCGTCGGCGTGCGCGCTCAAGCGAGTGCTGGATGCTGGCTCTGTTGAGACTTGACCCCGCGCGGACGGCGGTATCACGATTCTTTGCGGCTTGGCGTGTTCCGCGTTACTAGCGGGCGAAGCGGCGACGCCGAAATCCACATCGCTCTGAAAGCGCGGTTTAAGCTCTGCCGAATCGCGAAAACGCGCGACGATGCCCACCGCGTGAATTGCCTCACCCCGATGCAGGCGCGGAAATTTGATGCCGGTGCTTGGGTCAATGTACACAGTCAGTGCACCCGAGCCGTCATTCACCTCAATCTCGCGTCCCCGCGCATTTGCGATCACACCGCGCACCTCGACCAATTGTCCTTCGTACGCCAGGGTCGCCGCGCCGGTTTGCAGTTCGCGCGGCACAACCGGTGTCCCCGCGCCGTACACGCCGACATTCGACGGCTCTTCAATTCGCACTTCGCGCGCGCCAAAGTTCGACACCACGCGCCCGCGCACGGTCACATTGTCCCACAGCTGGATCGCCGGAATCTCGCCCGCGCTTTCGGAAAAATGCACGTGCACCGCGCCGCTCGCATCTTGTAACCACAAGTCACGCGCGCCAAACACAATTGGCGGAACGGTGATGACGCCGCCAATTGTCACGTAATTTTGCAGACGCGTAATCGCGGTTGTGCCAATCGAAACGGGACCGAGATCGCGACCGCGTCCGCCGGGCGCGGCAGGAATTTTGTCGGCGAGCTCCAGCAGCGTGACGTCTGCCGGAATGCGCGGGCGAAGCGAATAGCCACCGCCTGCAGGAACACTCTTGTCGAATTGGTAACCGACTCCGACGATGCGCATCGTTGAGCCGCGCGTGATACCTTCGAACGACGCGCCGCTCCAGGGCGAGGTATAAATTTCCACCGCGCCGCTGCCGTCGTCCAGCCAGATGGTGTCGCCGTTCTTGCCATTCACTACGGTGCCCTGCACCGTGACTAGCATCGATTCAAACTCTTCGCCCATATCGCCGGTATGAATATCGCGCGGCGCGATCACGCGCGGCATAGCATAATCGCGATCGAGATCGTCCACTTGGATTTCGCGCAGACCATTGTGATCGGTGAGCACACCACTCGCCACAATCTGTTCGCCAAAACCAAACGAGCACGCAAAGCTGTGCGGATACGGATAGTAGACGTCGATGCCCGCGATGCCGTCCGAGATCATCATCTCGTGAGCATACTGGTCGAGCTGACAGGGCAGCGCGATCGTACTCCCCAGCACCGCTACGTGCGAACCGACCGGCAACGCGCGCGCCTCAGCAATGCTGGTCAGATCATAGCTCTGGGTCGGCGTCGGCGTAATGCGAATGGAGCAATTGGGTTTGTTCGGAGTTGGAATGCAGGCGCTCTGCCAATTCGCGCTGCCGTCGGGCGCGCGCCCATATGAATGATTGGGCATACTCAACGTGTACAGGAATTCGTCCGCAACCGTATCATTCGGATGCAACAGCCGCACCGTGTCGCCGTCGTTGTTCAAACCGATATGCGTTTCGCTGCCGTAAAAAACGCGGAACGAATGCGCGTCGATCAATGTGCCGGGCGGAATGAGGTATGGCGATGAGCCGCCATTCGCGCTGTCGTCCAACTTCCAGCCGCCGAGGTCAAGCGGCAACTCGGAATTATTGAACAGCTCGATCCACTCGTCGTTCGAATCGCGCGTGCCGTCGCGATTCCAGTCACTCACCGGCTCGGGCAGAAATTCATTGATGAAAATATTTCCGGGGTACGGCGAGGGGGTAATAGTCGGCGTCGGCGTAATGCTGCAATTCGCCGCGCCCGGCGTGGGCGGACATCCGCTGGTAAAGAAAACCGCGCCGTCGGGATCGCGTGACCACGAGGTGTCCGGCGCTGAGGAGGAATAGGAAATTGTATCGGCGAGCGTTCCATCCGCGTGCAGCAGAGTGACGTCGTCGCCAGCATCATTCAATGCGATGTTCGTCTGCGCGCGGAAAAAAACGACATAGCCGCGCGCCGTAATCGTCGTTCCGTTCGGGATCGTGTACGACCCGGCGCCGCCGCCGACCACATCGTCCAATTTCCAGCCACTCAGGTCAACCACAAAATTATTCGCGTTGTAAATTTCGATCCATTCGTCATCCGAGTTCAGAACGCCATCGCCATTCCAGTCCACCGTTTTGGGCTGCGGCAAAAATTCATTGATGTACAGCGCGTTGGGCGCTGGCGTGAAAGTGGGCGTGGCAGTCGCGGTGTTCGTTGGCGTGCGCGTACTCGTCGATGTGCGCGTGTCGGTCGGCGTGCGCGTACTCGTCGGTGTGCGCGTGTCGGTCGGTGTGCGCGTACTCGTCGATGTGCGCGTGTCGGTGGGAGTACGCGTGTTCGTTGGAGTGCGCGTGTCGGTCGGCGTGCGCGTGTTTGTTGGAGTTGGTGTATCTGTAACCGTTGGTGTATCGGTCGCCGTTGCGGTGAGAGTGACGGTGGCAGTCGGCACGCCCGCGCAATAGGTTGGCGCGCTCGCGAGATTTTGCGGATCGCTCGTCGCGATGTTCAAAGTGAAATCCACGATGTTGTCATTCGTATCGTAGCAGCTTCCTAATGCGCCGCCGAGTTTTCTTTCATAACTCTGATTGCTCGAACCACTCATCGGCGCGAGAGTGTTCCGTTCCTGGTACGCCGACCCTTGGCTCATTCCCACCTGATCGATGATGTTGTTATTTGAATCGAGCAGCGCGATGCCGCCGTCGTCGCCGATGCCGGTTGAATAAGTTTCGTCACCCGTGACTGAGCCACTGTATCCGCTGTTGGTCACGAGAAAATGCGAGCCCGGCGACAACACGGTACCCGCGATGATGGTGACGCGGGTGCCGGTAGTGCCCGCGCTATTCGAGCCTTTGATTTTCCAGCCGCCAATGTCCACTGTAACATTGCCCGGGTTGAATAGCTCGATAAATTCATCGCTTGCGCCGCTCGGACCGCGCGTGCGAAATTCGCTGATGACGATGTGCGTGGGCGCGATAGGCGTCGAGGTGGCTGTCGGTGTTTCCGTCGCCGTTAGAGTCGCGGTAAAAGTTTCGGTTGGCGTCGAGGTGTCGGTCGCGGTCGGAGTGTCGGTTACGGTGGGTGTCTCTGTAGAGGTCGGAGTTTCAGTGGGTGTGCTCGTCTCGGTCGCGGTTGGTGTCGGCGTTGGCGTATGGGTGTCGGTGCTTGTCGGAGTGCTGGTAGGCGTATCGGTCGGCGTCGCGGTCGCTTGACAATAGTTTCGCGGCGACACGCTGTTACGCGGGTTCGGCGTGGCAGTGAAAAAATCTGGCGTGTTGTTGTCTGTGTCGATGCAGCCGCTGCCCGCGCGCAAATCGGCACTGATATTACTCGGCGCGGGCGCACGTCCGGCGCCTTCATAGCAATCGGCTGACGTGCTATAGCCGACAAAATCAATTGAACTCGCCTTCCACGTCGCACAATCTGTACCACTCAAAGCAGTCGTGTTACTGACGAGCGCGACTTTGCCTGCGGTCGCGGAGAGGTTAATTGTTCCCGTCGCGTCAGGTGTAGGCAAGGCGGATCCGGTACTTCCGCCGGACCCTTCTTGAATCAGGTAATACTGCCCCGGTTCGAGGAGATTGCTGAGGTCGGTTTTTTGCCAACTCGTTGCCGTTGCAGCGGCATACTGTACCGACCAACCGTCGAGATTGACTGCCGCGTTGCCCGGATTGAATAATTCGATAAAGTCATTTTGATAAGGCGCGCCGGTGTTGCCGCCACCGCCGTAAATCTGGCTGATGACGAGGTGATTCGGAGGTGGCGGAGTTGCGGTCGGTGTGTTGGTGAGAGTTGATGTCGGCGTAACAGTCCGCGTATTCGTCGGTGTGCGAGTCTTGGTTGGTGTAGGTGTATTTGTGCTGGTGCGCGTATTTGTCGGAGTTTGAGTCCGCGTGCTGGTCCGGGTTGGAGTCTCAGTCGAGGTGCTGGTACTCGTCGCCGTGTCGGTCGGCGTTGCGGTTTCCGTTGGCGTCAATGTGTCGGTAGGAGTCGCGGTCTCGGTCGGTGTTTCGGTTTCGGTGGGCGTCTCGGTCGACGTCAAAGTATCGCTCGGCGTTGCAGTATCGGTAGGCGTTGCGGTGACAGTAAAAGTTGGAGTCTCGGTTGGGGTTGATGTGCTGCTGGGTGTTGCTGAATCCGTTACCGTCGCGGTGTTGGTCGCGGTGTTCGTGGCTGTATTGGTAGGCGTCGGCGTCGCGCAAGCGTTGAGAGAAGATGCTGTGTTGCGCGGGTTTGGTGTGGTGGCGATAAAATCTGGAGAGTTGTTGTCCGTATCCGTGCAACCGTTGCCCGCACGAATGTCGGCGGTCGTGGTGCTCGGCGCAGGAGCAGGAGCTAATCCTTCGAAACAATTCGCAGTTGTGCCATAGCCGATAAAGTCAATGACACTTGAGGCGAATGGACAACCAGAACCGGTCAGCGGGGTCATAGTATTGACGAGCGCGACTTTACCCGCAGTCGCGTTCATCACAATACTGCCAGTTGTATCAGGCGTAGGCAGACTATTCACGCCGTTGGTGCCGAAGGATTCAGCAACGAGGTAATATTGACCGGGCTGAAGTGGGGTCGTAGTCGTGATGCTAGTAGTTTGCCAAGTAGTGCTGGTTGCGGGGGCATACTGCACCGACCAGCCATTGAGCGACACCGCGCTGGTGCCGCGATTGAATAGTTCGATGTAATCGTTCTTGTAGGTTGAGCAGCCCGCGGTGCCGCAGCCCGCGCCGCCGTACACCTGGCTGATGACAATCGAGGAAGAGACGCGCGGTCTTTCAGAAGGCGCGGCGGAGAGCGAGCCCGAGCCGCCAAATATCGTGAGCAAGCCAATGATCGAGATACTGACGACGATGGAGCTCAAGAGCCGCCGGTGAGAGTTGGTAAGCTGATTCATTAATGTACTTTCACAAAACGGCAGGGTGGATTAGTTGCGCGAGGAAGGACCCTAGTCAACACTGACCGGCGGAATTATCAAATCAAGAGTGACACCGTTAAAGCAAATACAATCAAAGCGCGAGGAAAAGGTACAAGCCAATTGCGAGCGTGCCGGGCTCGTGAGCATCATGGTAGTCCTTTTTACTTTTACAAAGCGGCTGAGACAGCCACCTGAGGCGATGTGTAAAGCGAAGCAAATTAAAAGTTGAGGTCGTGCTCCTGCTTAATCGAGGCAATCAAATACGCGCACGCGCAAACGCACGCATTGTATGCAATTGTGATTGGCTGTCAAACGAACCGTCAGGTGGTTGGGTGGTCAGAGAGTCGCGTGGGCGGACGAGAAACGATGTAACGCTTCGACTACCGAACTATCCGACTATTACAATTCTTCCCCAAAGCGACGGCTGAGACGAATAAAAAGATAATAGCCGACGACGAGAGTCAGCAGTGAGGTGAGAAAGGTGCGCAGCAAAAAATCAAAATCGGGCGCGCCCGGAGGACCGCCTTCGACCGAGCCGTAAAAAATATTGCGGTACGATTCGATAATGCTCGCCATCGGATTCACGATGTACATCAGGCGCGCCAGGTCGATACCATTCCAATTGCCCGTCAAAAATTTTACCGGATAAAAAACCGGCGTGAGGAAAAACCACGCGGTCAGCGCGACGCCAATGATCACGTGGGTATCGCGATAATAAACATTGATGGCGGAGAGGATGAATGACAAGCCCATCACAAAGGCGAGTTGGCTGAGAAAAATCACCGGCAGGTACAGCAGCAGTTGTGGTCCGACACTGACCCCGTACACAAGAATCAAGATGCCGAGCAGCGGCAGCGCGAGCAAAAAATTCGCGCCGTTCGCCAGCACGGCGGACGCGGGCAGCACCTCGCGCGGAAAATAAATTTTCTTCACGAGGTTGCTGTTGCTCACCACACTGCCGATACCGTCGTTGATGGCGCTGGTGGTAAACGTCCACACCAGCCAACCGACCATAATGAACAGCGGAAAGCGCGTGACCGCGCTCCTGTTCAGAATGGTAAAGACGACGGTAAAGACCAACGTCATCAGGATGGGATTGCCCCACGCCCACAGGAAACCGAAGATGGAATTGCGGTAGCGGACCTTGAGATCGCGGAGGGTGAGATTACGAATCAGTTCGCGATAGCGTACGAGTTGACGCAGGTGTTCGAGCATCGGCGGCGATTATAGCAAAACAAGAAGTAAATGCAAATTGGTGGTTACAACTCATTTCAAAAATGAAATTTCTTAATGGAAATTG
>JBBSHK010000059.1:0-10266 GCA_038253185.1 Anaerolineae bacterium
AACATGGTAGCAACTTGAGTTAGGTACTTTAAGAAGGGACAGTAATACAGAACGTTACGGGTGTCAATCATTTGTCTCTTTTTCGCTTCGAGGTTTTGAAACAATTTGCAGCTCACGCGCCTGCTCGCGCAGAAATTTTGTGATGATGAATTGATGCGAGACACCTTGCGTCAAATCATAGATGAACGCGCCGAGTCTCCTGCCGAATATTTCAGTCAGGCGCGCGGCATAGCTGTCCAATGCACTTGAAAGTTTCAACTGCGCGCCATCATCCCGCCATTCCGCGCGAATCAAAAATTGTCCCCCATCTTTCACCCGACGAGCGCGCATAAAACCACCGGTGATATCCCAACTCACAGTTGTTTTCTGTGGTTGAATGTCCACACGCTTGTTTTGAAACACCAGCACATCGCGCCCGAAGAATGTATGCACCCAGACGCCGCCGTCGCGGAATTCGGGATCGTACAAACCGACATTAACGCGGCGCACCGTTTCGAAATAGGCGTGCGCGAGCTGATCCGCGAATGCGGCATTCAACTGAAAGTCAGGGCGGATTTTTTCGCGCGCAATCGTAAGCCAATGTTCCGCGAACAATCGTCCCTCCGGGTCAAAGTGATGCTGATGCTCGACGCGCCCGCTCATAATTCCTCCTGCGCGCGGATTTAAAGACCGCGCGATGGTGAGTGTCAATAGATGACCGACGACGGAGGCGCAATGCATTCGTCATTCGTCTTCCATCCACCGTCGTCCGGCGCAGATGTGCTATAATCGCGCTATGCCCTCGGCGGACCTTACCTCGCCTTCCGTGACCATTCTCATTCCCGCGCACAATGAAGCCGAGACGCTCGGCACGATTCTGCCGCAAGTCAAAAGCTTGCATCCTGACGCCGAAATACTGGTTGTGAATGACGGCTCCGCCGATGCGACCGCGCAGGTCGCGATGGAGGCGGGCGCGCGCGTGATCACGCAACCCTATCGCAAAGGTAACGGCGCGGCGATCAAGAGCGGACTCCGTAACGCGACGGGCGAGACCATCGTCATCTTTGATGCCGACGGACAGCACGACCCGCGCACGATTGCTCGCTTGCTCAATTGTCTGAAAGAATACGACCTCGTCGTCGCCGCACGCGCTAAAAATTCAGAGACCGCGCGCAGTCGTCGTCTCTATCATCTCTTTCTCAATGCGTTCGCCTCGTACATCACCGATCTGTCGGTGCTCGACGCCACGTCCGGTTTTCGCGCGGCGCGGCGCGCAACGCTGCTGCAATTTATTCACCTCTTGCCGAATGGATTCTCCACACCGGTGACGACCACGCTCGCCTTTGTCAAAGCCGGCTACTCGGTAAAATTTATTCCGACGACGATGTTCAAGCGCGCGGGCGGTCAGAGCAAAATCTCGCCGTTCAATGACGGCACGCGATTTATTCTAATTGTGTTTCGTATGATTACGCTCTTTGCCCCGATGAAAGTCTTTTTTCCGGTCAGTCTGATTTTTGTCGTGCTCGGAATTATTTATACTGCGCTCGACATTGCTCTGGTGTCTGGGCGTTTGCATGTGGCGAATACTGCGGTACTGCTCGTGACGATGGGCATTCTGATTTTTCTGATCGGTCTCGTTTCGGAACAAATCGCGTCGCTGCGCTTTGAACGAACGGAGAAATGATTGAACCGCCAAGACACCAATCCGAATTGTTGTTAACAGATGCCGTTACTTCGTAACTTGCTCAAGCAAATGAATCGCGGCTGGCTGCGACTGCTCGGCGTACTCTTGCTGGTCGCGCTCGTGCTTGTCTTTAAAATTGATCTGCGGCAAACGCTGGAACTCATCGCGCGTGCTGACCGCCTCGACCTCGCGCTCGCCATAATTTTTTTCATTCCGTTCCTCGCGACCAAAGCATGGCGCTGGCAAGTCATCTTGCGCGATTTGAAAATCGAGATTTCCTTTGGCGAAGCGCTGCGGCTGTACGCGCTGGGGCTTGGCGCGGGCATGGTGACGCCGGGGCAGGTGGGTGACGCGGTCAAAGTGGCTTACGTGCGCGAGCGCGGACTGGGGCGCGCGCTGCTCTCGGTGTTGCTTGACCGCTTGTGGGATGTGCTTATCTTGTTGCTGCTTGCCGGCACGGGCGCGTTTTTATTCTGGCGCGAACTGGAAAGCCAGTGGCTCGCGCTCGGCGCGCTGGTGTTCGGAATTTTTGCAGTGCTGGTATTTACCGCCAGTCCGCGCGCGCAAAACTGGCTGCTCGATTTGGTCACGCGCCTGCGTCGTTCGCCCGAACGCGCGCCGCTTGAACCGCTCCAGTTTACACCGTTCCAGATCGCGCGGCAGTTCGCGCTGACGCTGCTCGCGACGGTAGTCGTTTATTTTCGTCTCTACTTGCTCACCTCCGCGCTCGACCTCCACCTCGACCTGATTCCGTTCATCGCCGCGATGTCGATCGCGACGATTGCCGCGCTGCTGCCGATCTCGATTTCGGGTCTCGGTTCGCGCGATGCCGCCTTGTTGCTCATCGCGCCGGCGCTTGGAATTTCGCGCGAACAAGCGCTTGGAATTTCCGCGCTCATTTTGTTTCTATCCATCATCAACGGTCTCGTCGGCTTTGCGGTGTGGCTGGTGCAGTCAAAGTTGAAAGTTAGAAGGTTGGAAAGTTCAAAGGTTGAGATTTCCTAACCTGCTCACCTTCCAACTTTCAACCTGTCAACTATGAAAATCTTGATGCTCACCTCGTCGTACCCCAAATTTCGCGGCGATGTGACGGCACCGTTTATTGAATCGATCGCCACGCACATTGCCGCGCGGGGGCATACCGTCCATGTGGTGCTGCCTGAGCATCGCGAACTGCGCCGCGCGGCAATCGAAGATGGTGTTCACTTTCACACCTTTCGCTACGCGCCGCATCCGCGCTGGATGCACTGGGGCTATGCGGAATCGCTGCGCGCGGATGTGAAAATCAAGCGCAGTATGTACCTGCTCGCGCCGATTGTTTTTGCTTCAGCCCTGCACGAGTTGAATCGAATCACGGCGCGCGAAAAATTTGATGTAATCCACGCGCACTGGGTGCTGCCCAACGCGCCGATGGCGGCGTTCGCCGCCCGAAAGCGGCGAGTGCCACTTGTCGTCAGTTTGCACGGCTCGGATGTTTTTGTTGCGGAAAAATGGAAGCTGCTCGGCGCGGCGGCGCGGTGGTGCTTTGCGCGCGCCGATGCCATCACTGCGTCGAGCGATAATCTTCTAGGGCGCGCCCTCGCGCTCGGCGCGCCGGAACAAAAATCGGAATTCATCCCGTACGGCGCAGACTTGAAAGCCTTTCACGTGAATGGTCAAGACGCGCAGCGTGTGCGCGCGCATTTGCATTTCGATTCTGACGAGCTGATGATTCTTGCCGTTGGGCGGCTCGTTTATAAAAAAGGGTTTGACTTTTTGGTGCAATCGCTCGCGCAGGTGCTGCCCGACGCGCCCAACGCGCGGCTCGTGTTCGCGGGCGACGGCGACTTGCGCGCGGAATTGGAACAGCGCGCGGAGACGCTTGGCTTGCGCTCACATATTACATTCGCGGGAATGGTGGCGCGCGCGGAAATTCCGGCGTACTTTGCCGCAGCGGATATTATCGCGGTGCCCTCGGTGCGCGACGACGCGGGCAATGTGGATGGCTTGCCGAACGTGGCGCTCGAAGCAATGGCGGCGGGCAAGCCGCTCGTCGCGAGCCGCGTCGCCGGTCTGGCGCAGGTGGTACACGATCGAGAAAATGGGCTATTGGTCGACGAAAAAAATCCGCGCCAGCTCGCGGACGCGATTCTGCAACTCGCCCGCGATGCCGAGATGCGAAAACGTTTGGGAGCAGAAGGACGCGCGCATGTGCGCGAAGTGTTGAACTGGGACAATGTCGCGCGAAAATTTATTAGTGTGTATCAGAAAGCGATGAGTGCTGAGCGATGAGCGATGAGTCAGGCTCTATACGTTCATTGCTCAATGCTCATTCCTAACTCATGAGCAAGCAATTTCCCGGACTCGTTCCGCCTCAGGTTGATGCGGTCGAGCAAATAAAATTTCTCGCGGACCTGTATCGACCGCAGGTGCATCCCGCCAAGTGGCGGCAGATCGTCGCGCGCACGCGCGAATTGGGTTTGAATTTTCCCAAAGACGAATTGCTCATTATCGCCGCGCTCGACACACCGTATCATGTACAAAAATTTTTGAACAATCAAACTTATTACAACAATGATCACGCCGCGGTGGAATTGGAAGAGACGGCGATGCCGCCGCGCCGCGTGTTGCAAACGGCACGCGCCCATTGTTTCGAGGGTGCGATGTTCGCGTATATGGTGGATTATTTACATGGCTTTGATCCAAAGATGGTTTTGCTCGAAGCCGCGCAGGACTCGGAACACAATCTGGTCGTGCATTACGACGCCGAGGGCAATTGGTACGGCTGCAACGCGCATTCGCGTTACGCGCATCTCGACGGGCGTCCGCCGCAATACACCACCGTGCGCCAGCTCGCGGCATCCTACGCGCCGTGGTATTACAGCGATCGCACGCGCAATCCGCAAGACGTGACGCTGGTCGGCTATTCGGACCCATTCGATATTGTGGCAAAGTACGGGGTCGCGTGGATGGATTCTGAAGAGCCGCTGTGGGATATTTATTACACCTATATCGACGCGTCGGTTACGTTCCATTATTTGAATGAGGATTCGGGGCGCGCGCATTTGTATCCGGTGCTAAACGCGCTCAAGGAAAAATGGATTCAGGTGGACGCTGAGGGCGTGCCGTTCGTCAGCGTGAGTGATCTGCCGCCCCGCGCGCAAGAATTGTGGCACGAGTTCTGGCGCGTGCATACACCGGGGCAACTGCCGGCGCGCGGCGCGGCGCGCGAGATTGAAAAACAATTTTTTGAAATGACCGGCACCACTCCGATTGATTTGCAAGACAACGCGGAGGACCTGCAATACTTTTTGCAAAATGGGTATCGCGTGGAACAATTGTTGACGCGCTGATGGACAGGTCACTTTTCGATCAGGCAATCGCGGCAGTCGAAGCCAAACAGCACGCGCGCGCGCGCGAACTGCTGATGCAATTCGTCCGCGCGAATCCGCGCGATGAGCAAGGCTGGCTGTGGCTTGCGGGCGTGATGGACGATCTCGACAAGTCGATTGACTGCTTGCAATATGTCCTGGCGCTGAACCCCAATAACTCAAAGGCGAAGGAATGGTTGGCGGTGGCGAGGGAAGAAAAAGAAGTGGAGCAGCGCCTGTCTGTCGCGGATGAAATTCCGATCGAAGAACCCGGCGATGTGGAACGACCGGTGCCGCGTCTGGGAAAATATCTCTTGTCCAATAACTTGGTCAGCGCGGAGCAGCTCAAGCTGGCGCTGCTGGCACAACGTCAGGCGCAGCAAAGTGGACAGTCGAAACGGTTGGGTGATTTATTGGTGGAACAGGGCGCGGTCACGGCGGATCGTTTGAGAACCGCGGTGCGGAAGCAGGAGCAGGATTTTTACAATCAATTCAAAGATTGAGACCGAAATTATTCAAGAGTTGTTAACTGCTGACGCGATCTTCGTCAGCAGTTTTGATTCTCACCGATTTTTGTGCGCGACCTTGCCGCCGGAATTTGTCCACAGCGCCTGAGCTAAATCGTGCGCGCTGAATTTTTCCGCGCACGTTTGATTCAACTCCTCTGCGCGGGCGCGCAATCGCGCCGCGTATCTTTGATAATACGCCGCGGTGAAGGCGACCTTGCCGAGAGCGGGAATTTGCGCGGCAACCACTTCATCAAAAAAAGGATAGACCTCTGGACGATAGGCGGCGAGGACGGCGGACGCGGTTGCGGGTCCGACACCGGCGAGCGCGGTGAGAATCGCGACTGGCTGACGCGGATCGGGCACGGCGGCGAATGCCTGCTTGCTCGTACTTTTTACAAGCGCCGCGTCGTTGCCGATCACGAGCAGACGATTGCGCTCGCGCCACACGCCGCGTTTCATTTTCCACACGGTCGCGCGTTCCAATTCCGCGCGCGTAATGTACGGATGTGGGCGCGCGGTGATTAAAGCCGGCAGCTCGGAACAAATCCACGCATCGAGTTCTTCCAGTCGATTGACGTGCTGCGCGCGAAGCGTCGTCGCATACTCGTCGAGTGCCGCGCGCCAGTCGACGCATTCATTACTCTGAAAAAGCTTCATCGCTGCGATCGCTGTTCGGAGTTTTGTTCCGGTAAGGTTACGACAAAACTATTGCCGCCGGAATTGATTTGCAGTGTGATCTCGCCCCCCAACGCGCGGGCGGTGCGGCGCGCGACGGCGAGACCCAAGCCCATACCTTCATAACGGCGCGTGAGAGGATTTTCCAACTGACGAAAATCCTCAAAGATGGTATCGCGTTTTTCCGCCGGGATTGTCGGGGCGGTGTCATTCACGGCGATGGCGATACTGCGGGTTACCGATTGACACGCGCCGTTGACCCAGACGCGCCCGCCGCCCGGCGTGAACTTGACGGCGTTCGACAGAAGATTGCGAAAAATGATAATCAGACTTTCGCCGTCGAACTGCATCGCGAGCAGATCGGGCGATAGGTCGAGCGACGGTTTGAGCGGCTTGGATTCCAACGCGGGTCGGAGCATCGTAAACACCTGGAGAATCGCTTCGCCCAATGGCATCGGATGCTCAAGCTCCACCGCGCGCGCGTTGCACGCGCGCAAAGTCGGTCAATTCCTGGACAATGCGCGCGAGACGCGCGGCGTTCTCGGAGGCTTTTTCAAAATAGTCGCGCGTCACAGTGATGCTAGAACCAAATTGCCACGGGAGCAATAACGATTTGGTACGGTGCGTAATCGCGACGGATAAATGCATTTGGTGCTCATCGTCGTATCATCTGCGAGAAAGTATCTACAACTCCTCTCAAAAATCCGGTTCCGCAAGGCACAGGAGTCGAAATTACTGCACGGCGCAGGTTTTTGCTGAGGGATCTCATTTTTGAGATAAGTTGTAGCCAGCGTCAATCCGGCAAGCCAATCGCGTCACGCCAGCACTGGTCGTCGCGCGCGTGCTTTTGAGGCTTGACCGCGGACTTGTGCTGTGCTACCCTCACGCCGCTCCTCATTAACACAACCCTTCGCAAATTCTGTGCCATCGTACACGCGCCTATGACACCCCGTCCACACGAACGACTCGAACACGTCGGCATTATCCCGGACGGCAATCGTCGCTGGGCAAAAGCAAAAGGCATTGACAAGAAACAAGGATACCGCCTCGGCACAGAAAAGCTGATCGAGATGATTGACTTGCTCTTTGAAAAAAATATTGCATCAATCAGTATTTATATGATGAGTAAAGAGAATTTGAAGCGGCAACCCGAGGACCTCATCGCGGTGCTCGATCAAATTTCGTACTTTTACGGCGAAGGCTTGCCGCGCGTGATGCAGCGTTGGAATGCGGCGGCAGTGCACGCCGGTCGTCTGGAACTTTTGCCGTTCGATGGTAAGCGGCGGATCGAAGCGATTTTTCCGGTGAGTGATTTCGCGAGCGCGCAGCGGCGAATATATCTCTGCCTCGCGTACAATCCGTTTGATGAATTGTCACAGGCGCTGGCGCGCGCCCAAAGCGCGGAAGATTTTTGGGAACATCTGTGGGTACCCGATACAGTTGACCTGGTGATTCGCACCGGCGGCGATACGACCCTGAGCAATTTTCTTCGGCTGCAATGCGGTTATGCGCGCATCTATGCTATCGAAAAATTGATGCCCGACGTGACGACGGCAGACCTCGACGCCGCGCTGCAATGGTTTTATTCCACCGCGCGTAATTATGGACAATAATTCTGACCTTAGTAGATAGGGCGTAGGGGCGAAGCACACTTGCCCTAGCGGACACGTCCCTAGATGGCAGGGATGTTGCCACAAGTGCTAGGGTTTGCATCGAGTCGCCAACCAAATGCAAACCAAATCACCAGTAAGATTCCATATGTATCGGATTGGCGCGCAAGTGCTTCGCCCCTACGTAGTTGGATGAAAAAAATTGACGCGGATAAACGCAGATCAATATTTTCAGGAGAGAGAGAATGAGCGCGTCCACCGAACCAATCAGCGCCTCGACGCGAGTCGAACCCGCGAGCGCAGCGCGTCACTTGCATTTGCGCACAATGTTTTTCATCGGCTATCTCCTGCTGATGGCGTACTTTACGCTCGCGGTCGTTTACAGCTTGCCGCTGCCGTGGTGGCTGTTGCCGCTGACGACACTGGTGCAGTGGGCGTTCGCAATCGCGCACGCGGACCGTGTACTCGGACGCGCGCACGTGCTCGTTTTTGCCGCGATCGCTTCCGGCGTGAGTCTGCTGTTTGAGATCGTTGGCATTGCGACAGGTCTCGTGTACGGAGCGTACCATTACACCGGCAAGCTGGGTGTTGCTTTTCTCGGCGTGCCGCTCATCATTCCACTCGCGTGGTTTATGATGATTTATCCGTCGTATATTTTAGCGCGCGTGCTCTTGGGTGAAGAGGATATGGCGGCGCGCCCGCGCAGTTGGGGCATCGTGCCGTTGAGCGCGCTGTTGATGACCGCGTGGGATTTAGCGATTGATCCAAAAATGGTCGGCGCGGGTTATTGGGTGTGGGATGTACCCGGCGCATTCTTTGGCATCCCGATTCAGAATTACATTGGCTGGTTCGTGACAACGCTCGTCATCTATTCGCTCTATCTCGGATTCGCGCGCCGCCGTCCGGCGCCGCCGCGCAGTGTCGTCAGTGCGAACATGGTCGCGCAGCCGCTGGTGGTCTATGCTGCCGCGGGCGCGTCGCCAGTCTTGGTCGCGCTGCTCGATCCGAATGCATTGCCCGCGTCACAAGCGATTGGACTCGTCACGATTTTCGCGATGGCTCCGCCCGTGCTGGCGGGCTTGCTGCGCTTGAGGCAGAACGCCGCGCGCTGATTCCGCTCACACGAGATAAAGTAAAACAAAGAGCGCAACCCATACGACAGAGACAAATTCCCAATACAGCGCGGCGGCTTGTACGCCGAAATGATGCGCCGGCATTTGTTTTCCAGCGCGCGTCGAGCGCGACGCCGCGACCAGCCAAACGATTCCGCTCAACACATGCGCGCCGTGAAAACCAATCGCGAGATAAAAGAGCGAGCCATAGAGATTGCTCGACAGGGTGATACCATTGAAAAATAAAACCGCGTACTCGCGAATCTGTCCGAGCAGAAAGAGAATGCCCAATCCACTCGCCGCCAGCAAAAATTTTTCCGCGAGCGTGAGATTCCCACGTCGAATGATGCGTTCGGCGAGGTAGGCGAGCGCGCCGCTGATGAGCAGCACCGCTAGATTGATTGCAGGAAAAAGTCGGTCGAGCTGCGCGACGCCGGGAGGGGGCCAGGGTGCGCCGCGTGCGCGCAAGTAACCGATCGAGCCGATCAAAAACAAAAAGAGCAGCGCCTCGATCAGAATGAAAAAAATAAGCGCGAGCCAGCCATTGCTCACGCCGGTGCTGGTGCGTTCGGAGATATTGGTTGTCAGTGCGCGCTTGGTCATAAAGTATTTAACGAGCTAGCCAATTCGCTTCAATCCCTTTGGGTACCGCTCGCGCGCAAGCTCGGCGTACTTGTCTTTGTAGTACTGCCACTCTGTTTTAGTTTTCTCTTGGACCTCGCCAATCACTTTGGCGGGGATGCCGACCGCGATTTTTCCATCCGGGATTTCGCCGCGCACGACCGCACCTTCGCCAACAATCGCCCAATCGCCCACTATTGAAAAGTCGGTGAGAATCGCGCCGATGCCAATCACCGCGTTATCTTTCACCGTCGCGTTGTGGAGAATACAACCGTGTCCAAGCTGCACATTCGAGCCGACGAGGGTCTCGCCATTTTCGCGCGCGTGAATGACCACATTCTCCTGCACGCTCGTGCGGTCACCAATGTGGATGCTGCCGTAATCACCGCGCAAGCGCGCGCCGACGCCGACGAAACAATCTTCGCCGATAATGACATCGCCGATCACATCCGCGGTTTCCGGCACGAACGTTCCTTTGCCGATTTGCGGTCGCTTGCCTTCGAATTCGTAGAGTGCCATTGGTCACCTCTCAAAAATTCTGGAGGCGCATTCTTGCGTATTAGCAAGAACACACGACGTAAGGATTGCATCTGAAAATATTGACGACCGAGCGGCTGCGTGATAGACTCGCAAACCGTCGCGGGACTCGAATCGCGCGACCATTTTCGATTCACACGGAGAGATTACCACGACTGCGCGTAGCTCCACTATCTCAAACGGATTCCG
>JBBSHK010000060.1:0-10253 GCA_038253185.1 Anaerolineae bacterium
TTATTTGATTCGTCTATTACGTAATGGTGAGACTGATCACACCGAGTAGGATGACCAATAAAAATTCAGCCGGGAGCACAGCATTATTTTCACCGTTGCCGCGCGAATTTTGAGATTGGTCAATGCCGCGGCTCCTTGATTCGCAGACGAGGGTGCTCAATCAACTTGCGGACCTGTTCGAGTCCGCCGACGCCAGGAGGAAAATATTTCATCCACCGGGTAGCTACTGCCTCACAAATTCATAACACGATTCAAAAATTCCGAACCTGATTCTACTGCGAATATTCGAAAAGAAAAGTGGGTTGCAAAAAGAAAAGCTCACCGGACTTAGCCGATGAGCTTTTGGTGTTCAAGAAATTTTTGTCTTGCCCGTCTAACCTCTCAGGGCAAGACCGTGACGACGCCCATCATCGGCGTATCCGGAATGCCTGCTCCATTGGCAATCGGTTGGTTGTAAGCATCCAGTTGCGCGTGGAAGCGGCAGTAATACACGAAGGTGCCAGAGTGAAAGAAGCTCAGGCGGACTTTGCCCGGGCTGCCATTATTGTTAGTAGTGCCGACGAGCAGCCGATTGGCACCCTTGTGATCAGTGGTATTAAAAGCGTCATCACTCACGACGGTGTGATCGTCCGTATCATTATTAACCCATTCGACCGTGTCGCCGCGATGAATCGTGATGGCGAAGGGTGTAAAGCGGTCCGCTTCCGGCACGATGACCTTGTGCGTATGCCCGGAAACCGTGGCGAAAATCGGCGGCGCTACAACGACCATCACCGCGACGGTCAATACCGCGGCAATCGCCAGCGC
The DNA here is from genome assembly GCA_038253185.1 of Anaerolineae bacterium. GTDB lineage: Bacteria > Chloroflexota > Anaerolineae > UBA4142 > SHND01 > JBBSHK01. The sequence goes on from JBBSHK010000060.1 coordinate 808, forward strand.
GATCAACAGTCTCGATCTGTGAAGCATGATATTCCTCCTTGGCGCTAGATTGTGAACAGCGTGCGTCACTCCAGACTACGCAACTCGGGACAGAATGGATGGGTGCGTTGGGCAAGCGCGCGGTGAATCTCCGCGGTTGTGGAAGATACAACTGCGGCGCGGAGGATGTGGTCGCGAATTTTTTTCTTGGCAGTGGAGAGCTGTTTTGCGGCGCTGACTATTGCAGCGTATTCAAAGCCGACTGATATTGCTTCGCCTTTGCTTCGGGCAGGCGGCTGTTCAACTGGACGAGGATATTGTCCTTGACGTAAAACCAAGACAGAGTGCCGCCGCTGCTCTTGCTCGCGTCGGTGTAAAATTTTTGTGTCCGATCGAGGTCGGCTTGCGAGGCAAAGCTAAAGATTCGACCACCGCAGTCTTTGCACAAGGAGGGGATGACGAACAGGGTTGCCTCGACCGCGACGCGCGGCGCAGTGCCGAAATCGGTTTTCGTCATCGGCTGAGGATCGGCAACTTCCAATCCCGCTTGTTTGAACGCGGCGACGACCTGTGAGACCTTCCACTTGCGAAAACCGGTGGTCGCCGCTGAAGTTGAAGCAGGAGTGCTGCGCGGTGTGGGGGTCGCGCTCCTTGGCGGAGGCGCGGTGCCGGAAGGCGCGCTCGCGGTTAGTGTCGCAAAAACTCGCGCGGCAACGCGCGTTTCCAGCGTAGATGTATCCGGTGTGGTCGCCGGCGATGTGGGTGTGAGTGTGGGAGCGGTCGGACCGCAGCCAACCACCATAATGCTGATCAAAAGAAACGCGAGGTAATTCCGCTTCAAGCTTTGCTCCTACTATTCTCGGGCGGCGTTCAGTAGCACAGCCACTTGACCGCGCGCTCGGATTTTTTGATTATCGCGCTGATTGCGGCGGCTGTCCATCTTTCTCAAAGGTGAGTGCAGGGCTGTTGCAAAGTCGATTTCTCTTGTCAGGTCGAACGGAGTGAGACATCTCGACCGAATGAGCTATCGAGATTTCTCGTCGCAAAAACCGCGCCTCGAAATGACGTAGAGACGTTTTCAGCGCTTGTCAACTGACTTTGCAACAGCCGTAAAGGTGAGTGTCCAAAGTCAAGAAAATATTCCTTTGTTTTTGTGAGCGAAGCAAAGCAACTTTGGCGCGCTTTGTTTTCAGCAACTCGCGCGCTCCGCAACCTCGCGTTGACAAAAACAGAGCGCGTATGCTATGCTTGCTCCAAGGTCGCGCGAAGCGGTAGTTCGTCGGGAAAAGCTCCGATTTCCCCAACCTCGAACTCTACTCAATTTATCTGCACACATCAACGTTCACAACTCATCTCAAAAATCCGATTCAGCTCGGGAGAGCGAATCAAAATTAAAGCGCGATACGATTTCTGTCAAGAAATTTCTTTTTTGAGATGAGGTGCAATATCCGTCCCCAGTTGTGAGGTCTCATGCAATTTCCAAGTATGCGGCTCGAGAACCAAATCGCGTTCGTGACTGGCGGTGGGTCCGGTTTGGGTCAGGCGATTGCGATTGGCTGCGCGCACGCCGGCGCGGACGTCGCGCTGACCGAATTGCCCGGTCGAGAAGCGTCGGCGCAAGAAACGGCGAAAGAAATCGAAGCGGTGGGTCGCCGCGCGCTCGTGCTGTCACTCGACGTGACGAAAATTCGAATGATTCACTCCAGTGTCGATGAGGCGCTGGAGCATTTCGGGCGCATCGATATTTTGGTGAATAACGCCGGTATCAATATTCCGAAATGGGCGGTCGATGTTACCGAAGAGGATTGGGACAAGGTGCTCGATGTGAATCTCAAGGGCGTGTTCTTTACCGCGCAGACGGTCGCGAAAAAAGCGATGATCCCACAGAGCGGCGGCAAGATTATCAACATGTCATCGCAGATGGGAGTAGTCGGTTATTATTATCGCGCGGCGTACTGTTCGAGCAAAGCGGGCGTGGTGAATCTCACGCGCGTGCTTGCGCTGGAGTGGGCAAAGCACCAGATCAACGTGAACGCGATTGGTCCCACTTTTATTTACACCGCGCTCACGCGTCCGATGTTCGAGGACAAGGAATTCTATGAGGGCGTGGTCAGTCGCATCCCGCTCGGTAGGGTGGGGGATCCGGAGGACATCGTAGGTGCAGTGGTGTACCTCGCCAGCCCCGCGTCGAATCTGGTCACTGGGCACACGCTGCTCGTCGACGGCGGCTGGACCTCGATGTAGAAGTGAACGACTAACAATGGGCATTGAGCGATGCACAATGACCAATGAGCAATGAGCTAACAACTAACAACCAACAACTAATGACAAGCGCACTTGAAACGCGCGACCTGACGAAAGAGTTCCACGGCTTTCGCGCGGTGGATCGAGTCAATCTGAAAATTGAACAAGGCGCGGCGCACGCGCTGGTCGGTCCGAATGGCGCGGGCAAGACCACGCTGTTTAATTTGCTCACCGGTTTCTTAAAGCCGAGCAGCGGTGCCATCTCGATCTTTGGCGAAGATGTGACGCGGCTGCGTCCCGAACAAATCGCGCGGCGCGGCGTGGCGCGCTCTTTTCAAATCACGAGTCTCTTTGAGCAGTTGACTGTTTTGGAGCACGTCGAGTTGGCGTTGCAGTCCAGGACGAATCTCGGTTACCGTTTTTGGATCTCTGACCGCGTCCTCCAAAACTTTCGCAAGCAAGCGCTTGATCTGTTGGACCAAGTGGGGCTGGTCGATCTCGCCGCGCGTGCGGTCGCCAGTTTGCCGTACGGACAAAAACGCGCGCTCGAGTTGGCACTCGCGCTCGCGCTGTCGCCAAAATTATTGCTGCTCGACGAGCCGACTGCAGGGATGAGTCTGGAGGATGTGCAGCGCACGATTGATCTGATCAAGCGCATTCGCGTCGGGCGTACGGTCGTGCTGGTCGAGCACAATATGGGTGTCGTAGCGGAACTCTCAAATCACGTGATCGTTCTGCAATTCGGAAGGATCATCGCCGAAGGACCCTACGAAAAAGTTCGCAATGATCCACAAGTAATTGACGCGTATTTGGGCGAAGTGTACATGTAAAGAATCTAACAGCGTGACACAAGCCACAAAACAAATAGGCAAATTACGCAATGTGCAACTTATTCGCGTTTTCAACTGTCATTTCGAGGAGCGCAGTCTGCGACGAGAAATCTCAGCGTGAGGCGCATCGAGATTTCTCACTTTGTTCGAAATGACAAAAAGAGTTGCACATTGGGTAGGTAAATTATTTATTGCGCGGCGATGGTGTCCATCGCACACGGCTTGTAGTCACTTCCAAGTTTAGTTTCAACGCAGATGTTGAAGGTCGAAAATCTTTCCGCGTGGTATGGCGAGGCGCAAGCGTTGCGCGAGGTGCAGCTCGATATCGATGCGGGGCAACTCGTAACGCTGGTCGGTCGCAATGGCGCGGGCAAGACCACCACAATGCACTGCATTATGGGTTTGCATCGCCAGATGGATGGACGCATTCTGCTCGACGGCGCGGATATTTCGCAATGGTCGGCGGACCGGCGCGCTCGCGCGGGATTGGGCTATGTGCCCGACGATCGCGGAATCTATGCTTCGCTTTCGGTCGAAGAAAATTTGACGCTGCCGCCCGCCGTCGGGCCCGACCCGTGGTCGCTCGACCGCGTCTATAAAAATTTTCCGCGCTTGAAAGAACGACGAAAACATTCCGGCACAAAACTTTCGGGCGGTGAGCAGCAGATGCTGGCGATTGCGCGCGTGCTGCGGATGGGCGCGCGCGTACTACTGCTTGACGAGCCAACCGAAGGACTTGCGCCGGTGCTCGTTCAGCAGATCGCGGACATTTTGCGCGACGCCAAACGCGAAGGTTTAACCGTATTGTTGGTGGAACAAAATTTAAGGTTCGCCACATCGGTCGCGGAGAAACATTATCTCATCGCGCAGGGCGAAATCGTGGAAGCATTGACCAACGAGGAGGTGAAAGCGCGCGAACACGAACTGTTGAAACATCTTGGAGTGTAATCCATTTCGGATTTCGGATTTTAGATTTCGGAATTCAATCCGCAATTCGCAATCCGCGATCCGCAATTCTTCAAGGGGGAGGAGAAAATGAAAAACTCATTGTGGTTCATTATCGCGATCTTCGCGATGCTAGTGTTAGTGGCTTGCGGCGGCGCGACTGCGCCGACCTCCGCGCCATCGACCAGCGCACCTGTCGCGACAAACGCGCCGGCGACCGCGGTTCCCGCCGCAACTTTAGCACCTGCGGCAACGACCGCGAGTGGTGGAACGGGCGGCAACGTTAAACTTACCGATGGCAAATTGGTCATCGCCGTGTTGAACGACCAGTCGAAAGTGTACGCCGACCTGTCGGGTAAGAACAGCGTCGAAGCGGTCAAGATGGCGGTCGATGATTTTAAAGCCAAGTATGGCGCGAACGCGCTCGGTGGTTCGGTCGAAGTGATTACGGCAGACCACCAGAACGATCCCGCGATTGCGAGCACCAAAGCGCAAGAATTTTACGACCGCAACAACGCCGATCTCATTCTCGACGTGCCGGCTTCATCCGCCGCGCTCGCGGTCGCCAAAGTCGCGGGCGACAAGAAAAAACTGTACATCAACATCGGCGCGGCGACCACCGACCTGACCGGCGCGAGCTGCAACAAATACACCTTTCATTACGCCTACGATACCTATATGCTGGCGCAAGGCACCGGCGCGTGGGTCACGCAGAACGTCGGCAAAAAGTGGTACATCATTTATCCGAACTATGCCTTCGGTCAGGATATGCTCAAGTCGTTCAGTAACTCGATCCAAAAATCGGGTGGCAGTGTCACCGCCTCGGACCCTTCGCCCTTCCCCAATACTACGGGCGACTTTTCGAGTCTGCTCTTGAAAGCGCCCTCGGTCAAGCCGGATGTGCTCGGCGCGATGCAGGCGGGCGGCGATCTCGTCAACCTCGTCAAGCAGTACAATGAATTCAAATTGAAGGACCAAAAGATTCCACTCGCGATCGGTCTGCTGTTCGACACCGACATCAAGGCGCTCGGCGCGGACGCGTATGCGGGGACCGTGTACACCACGCCCTGGATTTGGACGATGGATGATCAATCGCGCGCGTGGGCGGACAAATTCAAAGCGCGCGTGGGTTCACGTCCCACCTTCGCGCACGCGGGAAATTATTCCGCCGCGTGGCAATATCTCGACGCGGTGCGCCGCGCGGGCAGTGACGACGCGGACGCGGTTGTGAAACAACTCGAAGGTTACAAGTTCGACGACTTTTTCATTCGGCACGGTATGATTCGTGCCGAGGATCACTATGTCGTGCATGACGCGCTGCTGGCGCAGGTAAAACCCGCGAGCGAAGTCAAAGAAGATTTCGATTACTCGAAAATCCTGAGCACGATTTCGGCAGACCAAGCCTCGCGTCCGTTGGCGGATGCGCAGGCAGCGGGTTGCAAGATGCAATAAGCCCTCACCTACTTTTGACGCGTGTGTCATCCCTCCCCCGCATAGCGGGGGAGGGTGTAGGGAGGGGGTTGCCCTCATGGAGCCGAGTTTTCTCTTACTCCAACTTTTCAACGGCTTGGTGAATGGCGCGTTCTATGCGCTGTTGTCGCTGGGGCTTGCCGTGATTTTTGGAATGCTGCGCGTGGTGAATTTTGCACACGGCGCGCTGTATATGCTCGGCGCGTTCGCGGCGTACTTACTGCTCCAAGAATTGCAAATTGGTTTTTGGCTGTCGTTGATTCTTGCGCCAGTCGCGATCGGCGTGCTTGGCATGATGCTTGAGCGTACTCTCATCCGCCGCTTGTACAATCTCGATCCACTCTATAATTTTTTGCTGACCTTCGGACTCACGCTCCTGATTCAAGATGCGATGCGGCTGCGCTTTGGTCTGCAAGGTCAGCCCTATCCCGCGCCGAGTCAATTGGCTGGCGCGACCTTTCTCGGAACCTTCGCTTATCCGACGTATCGTCTTTTCGTGATCGTTTTTTCGCTCGTGATTTGCGTCGCGGTGTATTATGTGATCGAGCGTACGCGTGTGGGAATGGTCGTGCGCGCGGCAACGGAGAAACCACAGCTCACGCGCGCGTTGGGCATCAATGTCGATCGGTGGGTCACGCCGGTGTTTGGGTTTGGGGTCGCGCTCGCGGCAATCGGGGGCGTGCTCGCCGCGCCGATGCGGAATGTCGAGCCGCTGATGGGTTCGGAAATTATTATTCTGACGTTTGCAGTGGTGGTAATTGGCGGACTGGGTTCGATCCTCGGCGCGATTGTCGCGGGCTTTCTCGTCGGCGTGCTCGCAAGTCTGGGCTCGGTTTTCTTTCCGCCCGCCACGGATGCGCTGGCATTTGTGTTGATGGCAGTCATCCTGCTCGTTCGACCTGCCGGACTCTTTGGCTCGGAGGTGCGGTGACGAGGCGCACTGAAACGGATTTGAATCAAGATCGGGGTTTGGGGGTTCGTTGGAACGGGCGCGCGTGGAATTATGTCGCGGTGCTGTTCAGCATTGTGGTTGCGCTGGCGCTGCCACAATTCGTCTATCCCGCGCTGGCGCTCGATATTTTGCTGTGGGGACTGTTCGCGGTGGCGGTGGACTTGCTGCTTGGCTATGGCGGACTATTGTCGTTCGGTCACGCGGCGTATTGGGGCGCGGGGGCGTATGGCGCGGCAATCGTTTCGCACAACTTGAGAATTCCATTTCCGCTCGCCGCGCTCTGTGGTGTCGTGGTTGCCGCGCTGCTCGCGCTGCCGATTGGTTATCTCTCGATCCGGCGGCGCGGAATTTATTTTGCGATGGTGACGCTCGCGTTCGCGCAGATGGTGTTTTATCTTTTCAATGAGGCGCGTGCGATTACCGGTGGCGAGAACGGTCTGCAAGGCGTGCCGCGCATTTTGCCCGGACTGAATCTCGATGCATCGATTTCGTTTTATTACGCGGCGCTGCCGTTCGTCCTCGTCGGAATGTGGTTCGCCTATCGCGTGGTGCATTCCCCCTTCGGTCGCGTGCTCGTTTCCATTCGCGACAATGAAGCGCGCGCGCAGGCGCTCGGCTATCCGACGCATCGCTACAAATTGATCGCGTTCGTCTTGTCGGCAGGACTCGCCGGTTTAGCGGGCGCGCTGTTTTCGCTCGGTCACGGTTTTGCTTCGCTCGACCAAGTGCATTGGACGACTTCGGGCTTGGTGGTGCTGATGACCATCCTCGGTGGGATTGGCACCCTGTGGGGCAGCCTGCTGGGCGCGGCGCTGGTGCTGCTGCTACGCGATTGGCTTTCGGCTTTTACCGACGCCTATGGTGTCATCACCGGCGCGATCTTTATCGTCGTGGTATTAAATTTTCGCCGCGGGTTGTGGCCCCGCTTGCGCGAGCTGCTTTCACCGCGGCGGCATTCCGAAAAAATTTAAAGCATCTGACACGATCAAAACATTTACTCTCGTTCGCAATTCCCCTCTGAAGAATTTCCTCATACATTTGTGTGTGTGCGTGCCGCGTTCTTTGCGCGATACGAGTCGGGCAAGAGTTCCTGTTGCGCCAGCAAGAATTCGCGGAGTTGCGCGCGGGCACGGCTGAGTCGCGATTTCACGGTGCCGCTATTCGTGTTCGTCATCGAGGCGACCTGCTCGTAATCAAACCCCTCGATGTCCGCGAGGATCAGTGTGGCGCGCTGTTCGGGCGACAATTGCGCCAACCCTTTTTGAATAAAGCCATCCAGTTCTTGACGTTCTGCCGATTCGTGCGGAGATTCTTGATGCGCTTCGACAAAGCGAGATGGCAGATTATTGGGGTCCTCCAAAAGCATATCGAGCGAGACCGCCGGCTTTCTTTTTTTGGAACGGAGTTGATCGTAACAATAGTTGACCAGAATGCGCATGAGCCACGCCTTGAACGAACCGCCGCGAAATGATTTCAAATTTTTGAAAGCGGAGATGAGGGCATCTTGGGTCGCGTCCGCCGCCGATTCGCCGTCGCCGAGCAAACGATAGGCAGTGTGATACATCAAGGTCTGGTGCGCCCGCACGAGCCGATTGAACGAGGCGACATCTCCGCGCTGCGCCCGCATGACCTCGCGTTGGAGTGAGTCTGCTGTAGTTGTTCGCAGATCTTCTTGTCTGGAAAAATCCTGAGTTAGTGCATAGACGCCCATAATGCCTCCCACTTGCCGCAACCTGCTGCTGATTGGTTGCAGTTTAAGGCATTTGGCGCGCTCGCACATCGTACAAAGTACGTATTCGATTACGTATTCGCGAATCGGGCGGTGGTAGGGTGAGGCGCGGTAAATTCGCGCGAACGAACGCGCCAGAGGGTTCTACGCAATGTGCAACTTATTCGCGTTTTCAACTGTCATTTCGAGGAGCGCAGTCTGCGACGAGAAATCTCAGCGTGAGGCGCATCGAGATTTCTCACTTTGTTCGAAATGACAAAAAGAGTTGCACATTAGGTGGTTCTATAGGTTTATGCGGGAGGCGGATTCAGGCTTCGTAGGGGCACACCCTTGTGGTTGCCCAACTTCGTAGCTAGAGCAAGCCGTATTCGACCGCCAAGCGCGTAGCGGCATTGCGCGAGTTTACGCCCAGCTTGCCATAAATCGATTGCAGGTGAGTGCTGACGGTGCGAGGACTGAGAAAGAGTTGGGTGGCGACTTGCGAATCACTCATGCCGCTGGCAACCAGTCGCAAAATTTCCACTTCGCGCGCGGTCAAGCCCACGGGATAGCTGCTCGAAAGCGGTGGCGCGGATGTGTTTTGGTTGGTTGAGGCGGGGGAGGTGGAAACGGACTCTGGCTCCAACGCGCGTTGCAGCGCGTGTGCCAGAGTCGGCGGCTCGTGTGAGGAAATTATTTGCTCGGCGCCGGCTTCGTTCAGAATCCATTCGGCGAACGCCGAGTTGAGCAGCGCAAAGCCGTCGCCCTTCGGAATCACCAGACTGCGCTTTTCGAGTTGTGACAGCGTACGGCGCGAGCGCGTATAGAGCTCGTGCAGTTGACTGGCAAAACTGCGCTCGGCGTTTTTACGCCCCTGCTCCAAGAGAGCCAAAATCGTCAGAATAATTTTTCCCTCGGCATCGCAGTGATGCCAATAATCCGCGAAATGCGGAGCCGCTTGCGCGCGAAATTCTTTTTGCAAAAAATCGCGTCGCGCGTCGTCCGCCAGATTTTTGGAATATGCCTCGAACAAGCAATGGGACGCGGCTTGCAAAAAGTAGGGATGCAATCCGGCGAGGCGGAACAACAACTCAATGTCCGATTCCGCGAAAGTGATGGGCGTATCTGCCAGCGAATTCGCCACAAGCTCGCGCGCCTCGATGGGGGTAAAGGGGCGGAGATTAATGTTCGCGAAAATGTTGAAAAAGGGTGACGAGCGAATCGCCTCCGAATGAGTCAACTCGATCAATTCGCGGCGGCTCGACGTAATCAGCGCGAGGTGGTGATGGATGGTCAGACTGCGCAAGCCATAGAAAAA
>JBBSHK010000061.1:0-10229 GCA_038253185.1 Anaerolineae bacterium
CATATCGCTTTATCGATTTTCTCGCGAGCGCGGGGCAATCCTATTGGCAAATTCTGCCGCTCAGTCCGACCGGTTACGGCGATTCGCCCTATCAGGCGCTCTCTGCGTTTGCGGGCAATCCGATGCTCATCAGTCCCGAAGTGCTGGTCGGCGTAGGTCATCTCTCCAATTCCGATTTGCAAAACGCTCCTCCATTTCCAAATGACCGCGTCGATTTTGGTCCGGTGATTCGCTTCAAGACCGAATTGCTCTACCGCGCCTTTGCGAATTTTCGCGAACACGCTACGGGCGCGCAGCGCGACGCGTTCGCCAAATTCAATATGGAAAATATTTTGTGGCTGAATGATTTCGCGCTGTTCACGGCGTTGAAAGAAACGCACGACCTGCGCCCGTGGAGTGAATGGGAACCCGAACTGAAGCGGCGAGAACCGGCTGCGATGGCACGGGTGCGCACAGAACTCGCGGTAATAATTGAGCGACAAAAATATTTCCAGTGGCAGTTTTTCGAGCAGTGGCTCACGCTGAAAAAATACGCGAACGCAAAAGGGATTCGCCTCATCGGCGACTTGCCCATCTTTGTCGCCTATGACAGCACCGACGTATGGGCGAATACCGACCTGTTTACGCTCGACAAAAATCTGGAGCCAACGGTTGTGTCGGGCGTGCCGCCGGATTATTTCAGCGAAACGGGACAACTGTGGGGACATCCGCTGTATCGTTGGGACGTGATGGCGGAAAATAATTACGCGTGGTGGCTGGCACGATTCCGCGCGATGTTCACGATCGCCGATGTCGCGCGCATCGATCACTTTCGCGGTTTTTATAATTATTGGCAAGTGCCTGCGGGCGAAGAAACCGCGATTAAAGGGCGATGGGTGAGAGGACCCGGCGCAGAATTATTCCACAACGTGACGGCAAAATTGGGCGAGGTCGCGATCATCGCGGAAGACCTCGGCGATTTCGATAAAGCCTCACGCGCGGGGCTCGACGCGCTGATGACCGAATTCGGTTACCCCGGAATGAAAGTTTTGCAATTCGCGTTTGCGCACGGTCCGACTGATCCCTTTCTGCCCCACAATTATTCGACCCGCGACATCGTGGTCTATACCGGCACGCACGACAACGACACGACGGTTGGTTGGTATCATGTCACCTCGACCGAAGCGGAACGCGATTACGCGCGCAAGTATCTGGCGCGCGGTGGCGATGAAATCGCGTGGGACTTGATTCGTCTCGGCTGGGCATCGGTGGCGAATACCGCGATGACGACCGTCCAAGATTTGCTCTCGTTGGGTCACGACGCGCGGATGAATCTCCCCGGCACAGTCGGTCCGCCAAATTGGATGTGGCGTCTGCCCTTCGGCGCGCTCACCGACCCAATCGCCGCGCGCTTGCTCGAAATGACTGCGGTGTACGGACGCCGACCCAAAGATCCGAACGCCGAGCCGACGAAAATCAAGTAGCGATCAGCGACCGGGAGTTAGCAATTTGCGATTAGCAGTTAACCTCCTGTCCAAATTATTCTCGTATTTTAACCGTCGTTTCGAGAAGCGTCTGGCGAGGACTGTGCGTTCGTATGCGACTCGATTGCTCGTTCAGAAAAATCGAGATTTTCCCTCAGACCCCGAGGGACCGCGGGGCTCGCTTCGCTCGAAATGAAAGAAAAACTTGCGCACAGAGCCAGTTACCCAACTGCCAACTGCCAATCGCCCACAGCTGCCTCCTAACCGCTATTCGCCAACTTGCCCTTTTTTTCACCCTGTGCTAGTATCCCGCCGTTGTGCTCAACTCGACGTTTGCTTTGGCAATGAACTCCCACGCCGTCCTGCCTTACTCTCCACTGTCGCTCACGCTCCGCCCATTTAGTGAATGTAACAGTTTCTTAAGGTTGAAGGTTGCCGCGCGAATCGACCCTTCAACTTTTAACCTGTAGGCTGCAACTTTAGCGAAGGAGAACTAGACTCTTGAAAGCTCGACCCACTCGAACTTCACGCGGACTCGTCCGCTCACTCGAAAGCCGCAACGGCGCGATCCTGTTGGCGGTGCTCGTATCTCTATGTATCTGTTTGGTGCTCGTGCTTCCGCCGATTGCTTTGCCCTCGCGCATCCTCGCCGCCGGCTATACCTCTGTGGTGAAATCCGGCGTCGTCATACAAGACCCGGACGGCACCGTATTGAGAATTCCAGAAGGTGCGGTCAAGAGTGGCAGCTCGATCAAGCTCACCGCCACCGCGCAAAAAGATATTGGCACGAATCCGCTCGCGCAGGGGCTGCCGGCTTATCTCGAAATCAAAAGCCCGTTGTACGGTTTTGCGATTCAGGGCGAGCGCCCCAAGGAATCGACCCTCGTCGTTCCTATTCCCAACAACGCCGATCCGAACGAGACGCTTGACCTCTATTCGCTTTACAATCAGACCTGGTTCAAAGTTCCGTTCGTGCTGAACGAACAGGAGCAGCATCTCGAATCGAATTTGAATTTTGTGCCGGATGCCGTCGTGGTTGCGCAGACGAAACCGCTCGCGCCCTTGATCGGCGCGAACATTGCTTCAAAAAATTCAGTGCTGGCGCCCGCGGCGCAAGTGCTGGTCGAAATCAATCCGGCGGGATTGCATTTGTCCGATCAGGGCACGATTGCAGGAGATGTAATCAATATTCCAGAGACGAGCGCGTCCAGCACTTTTGCCATCGTTCCGACGGTGAGCAATGTTGACCAGAACGGCGCACGCCTTGACCTGACCGAAAATATGTTGGGCGACAACGCGCAGCGCACCGCGCACATTAACGCGCTGGTGGATCTCGCCGTGCAAAAATTGTACAGCGGCTATAATCTCGCGTATGAGGGATTGAGCGAATCCGACCAAGACGCGTATACCGCGTTTATTAAAGAGCTGGCACAAGCGCTTCACGCCAAACAAAAAATTCTGAGCGTCACGTTGCCGCAGGCGAAACCGATCTCCGACGACCGCTGGGACACCTCGGGCTACGATTGGGCGCTGCTCGGTCGTTACGCCGATGAAATTAAGGTTCCGTTCTTGTCCGATCCAAAAACGTACGAGGGCGATGCTCCTCTGGTGGGACAATATCTACAGTGGGCGGTGGGTCAAGTAGACCGCTATAAATTGCAATTCCTGTTTTCGCCAATGGGTCAAGACCAAGCGGGAGATCAATCAAGCGCGGTCGCGTACAACAGCGCGCTCAAATTGCTCGGACCCGTTAACATTCCGCAGCCGATCAAACCCGGGCAGGATGTGACGCTCGATTTGCCCAGGCTGCGCGAAGGCGGCGGCATCCAAAGTCATGCGGCGAGCGGTCTGTATTATTTTAACTATAAAGACGACAAGGGCGCGCAGCATACAGTGTGGCTTGAGAACGCGAACTCGCTCGCCAAAAAGATCGCGCTGCTCATCCAGTACAACATTCGCGGGATCCAGATCGGCGATGTGGATAACAAAGCCGGGGGAGATCCGCGCATCTGGTCGGTGCTCGGTCAATATCGCTCGCTGCAAATTCCCACCATCCAGGATAATTTGACGATTGTGTGGGTCATCGACGGGCAGCCTGTCGGCAAGTCCGCGGCGAACGATCCCAAGTTTGTCTGGAAAGCCCCAGCCGCCGGTCAACACACCGTCGATGTCGCGTTCTCTGCCGACGGCGGCGAGACGACCAGTCTGACCGCGGGCGCGCAGGCGCTCAACATTCAAGCCGCGGCTGCGACGGCAGTTCCGCCGACGGCGAAACCCACTAAAGAACCGACGCAAGTACTGACTCCGGGCACTCCACGAGCGACAAGCACACCCAAACCAACTACTGAAGCGCGACCAACCGCCGTCGCGGTTACGCCGACGAAAGCGCCTCCGCCAGCTGTCTCTAGCAATTTCGTCGGGCGAAATATGTTCGGTTATGGCTTGCAAATCAACTGGGGCAGTTCGCCCATCGGAGTCAGCGGCGAGATGAGTACCATCAGGTCGATGGGCTTTGGCTGGGCGAAAGCACAGATCCGCTGGTGCGATGTCGAAGGCGGCAGCAAAGGCAATCTCAACTTTGATGGAATGGATGGACTGGTTAGTACGGCGAACGCGCAGGGCGTCACGATGCTCTTTAGTGTCGTGTGCGGTCCGGGTTGGACCGGCGCGGTGACCGGGTGCGGCGGATGTAATCCGGGACCGCCTTCTAATCCAGATGACCTGGCTGATTTCTTGGGTACGATCGCCTCGCGCTATTGCGGCAGAGGTCTCGGCGCAATCGAAGTGTGGAATGAAGAGAACCTGCGTACCGAGTGGGGGAGAAATCCGATTGACCCCAACGACTATATGCGCTACGCGCGCGTCGCCTTTCCGCGCATCAAGCAGTCCTGTTCGTCGATTGTCGTGGTCTCCGGCGCATTGACGCCGACCGGCGCGAACTATGCCGATGCGATGGAAGACTTGACGTACTTGCGCGGACTTTACGCCGCGGGGATCAAGGGCTATAGCGATGCCATCGGCGCGCACCCGAGCGGGTATAACAATCCGCCGGATGTGCCCGCCGGTTGGACCGATCCGGCGAATCCGGGGCAATGCTGCAAGGGACATTACTCATGGTATTTCCGCGGCGTGATGGACAATTATCGCAATACGATGGTTGCCAACGGCGATGGCGCCAAACAAATCTGGCCCACCGAGTTTGGCTGGGGCGTTACCAATAGTCCCGCACCGGGCTATGAGTACGAGAGAGACAACACCGAACAAAAACAAGCGGACTGGTTGGTCAAAGCGTATCAATTGATGAAGGGCTGGAGATACGTCGGCGTCGCCTTCACTTGGAACCTCGACTTTAACAACAGCAATGCCGACAACCGCGCCTTCGCGATTCTCGGTCGCTCGGCGCAAGGCGCGCTCGCCGGAATGGCAAAGTAAAAAATAATTTTGTGATGATTGTAGGGGCGTGGCTCTATGCCCGCCCAATCAAGGGGCAACCACATAGGCTTGCCCCTATGTTTTTTTCTTTATTTTTTCGATGAACGAGGATATACTCACGCTATCTTGTCAATTGACTTCATATGCGCCTTTATCTCGATACCTCAGTATTCAGTGCCTTTTATGACCAGCGTGCGCCGGAGCGCATGGAGATGACGCGCTCCTTTTGGCGAGAACTACAAGCGCATGAACGCTTGTGTTCAAATTTGACTTTGGAAGAAATCGCGCGCGCTTCGTCGGAGACGGCGCAGAACATGCGCAATCTGACTAGCGACTTTAAGATTTTGCAAGTTGATGCAGAAATGCGAGAACTTGCTTAAAGCGCCTAACAAAATGAAGAACTCCAAGCGGAAATCCTTCCCGCCGTGCTGAATTTTGGAAATGAAATTTACTATGCTCACGTTTTGTTAGGCGCTTTAAGGCTTATGTTGAGCACGGCGTTGTGTCGGCGAAATATTTTGCCGATGCAGTTCATATCGCTGCGGCTGTGCTGGGTGATGCGGATGTATTGGTGAGTTGGAATTTTGAGCACTTGGTTAAACGCGGCACACGGCTGCTTGTTAACTATGTAAATGCCACAAGAGGCTTGCGCAATATTGAAATCCTCGCGCCACCGGAGATTTGACAAGGAGATAAAATGTTTGACCTCGAAAAAGTCAAAAAGGAAAGCGGGTTGACTCAGGAGCAATTAATTCAGCTAGAAGCAGCAATTCGTCAGGAATTCCCTCATGACGAGATGATGTTTGAGCTACACTTCATCCGTACGTTAGAGGCGATCCGCAAAGGGTGGATTACTCCTCATGTAGCTCTTGCCGAAAAAGTACATTAAGCATAATTGGTATGCGCTACGCTGAACTATTTGGCAAAACGCGCCGCGACGCGCTGTCAGAAATATCTGATGGCGCGCGTCGCCTCGCGTTTCGCGCCGGTTTGATTCGTGTGCTCGAAGGTGGACAAACCGTTTTCCTGCCGCTCGGCACGCGCGTTCTGTTGAAAATCAAAACAGCGCTGCGGTTGCAACTGGAAGAATGGAACGCGCAGTTGCTGCACGCCGACGGCGATATAAATCTTTCCACCCTTGCGGCGCAAGAACTTCAATCGTACAAATATCTGCCCGCGCGCATCTTTTGGCTGGACGCGGGCGGCGCGCGGCTGCACGTCGCGTCGTTCGAGGCGAATCGCGCCGCGGCGGCAGAGGCGCGCAAGCTCGACGCGCTCGCCGCGCGCTTTTTTGAAACGATGCAAGTCGATTTCGCGCGCGCCGCTGATGTGAACAATGCGACTGTATGGTATGCGCCTTCGCCCGAAGGTGACATGGAAATCCTGCGCTGCACGAATGGCGACTATGCGGCGACGCGGGCGGTGGCGCGCGCGAATAAAGAAAACGACGTGGTAGGGGCAATTTCCCAAGATGGCATAGCCACTAGGGATGTGACACATGAATTGCCCCTACAAGAAATCGCTACGCCGCATTGCGACACGATCGATTCGCTCGCGCAATTTCTCGGCGTACCGACGAACTGCACTGCGAAGGCGGTTTTTTATTCTGCCGACGGTCGCGTGATCTTTGCGGTCGTGCGCGGCGATTTGCAAATCGACGAAGAGAAGGTCAAGCGCGCGCTCGGCGTCAGCAAATTACGTTTCGCCACCGACGATGAAATCCAGCGCGTGGGCGCTGTGCCGGGCTATGCTTCTCCTGTGGGCGTGCGCGGCGCGACCATCATCGCCGATGATTCGGTGACGAACTCGTCCAATCTCGTCGCGGGCGCGAATCGCGCAGATTACCATTTGCTGAATACCAACGTGCCGCGTGATTACCAGCCCGACATCGTTGCAGATATTGCGCTCGCGCGGGCGGGCGATCGGTGTCCGAACGGCGACGGGCAACTGGAGCTGGCGCGCGGAATTCCGGTCGGGCGATTCAGTGAACCGCGCGAACTCGCCGCGAGTTTTCTCGATGCGAATGGACGCGCGCAGAAACCCTTCGCCCTGAAGATTGAGATTGACTGCGGCGCGACACTGCTGGCGTTTCTCGAAAAGCATCACGACGAAAAAGGGATTATCTGGATTCGCGCGCTCGCGCCCTTCGACGTGCACATTGTCGCGTTGAACGCGGACAAGCCGGAAGTGGCGGCAGCATTGGCGCAAGTGACAGCGGAACTGGAACGCGCGGGGAAGGACTATTTGCTCGATGATCGCAATGAAAGCGCGGGGGTTAAATTCAACGACGCGGATTTAATCGGACTGCCGATTCGCTTGACCGTCGGACCGCGCACGGTCGCGCAGAACGCGGTGGAAGTGAAACGACGCGACGAAAAAGACGCGCGGCTGATTCCAATCGAGCAAATGATTTCTACTTTGAAATAGGATTTCACCACAGAGACATGAGAACACGGAGAGTTTTGTAACTCTGTGAACTCTGTGTCTCTGTGGTAAATTACTTGTCGCATGATTGACAACGAAAATCAAATCAACACAAGCGAGGACGAGGGCTCGACCAGCGAGCCGGTGCATCGCGCAGGATTCGCAACCATCGTGGGTAAGCCGAACGTCGGCAAGTCCTCGCTGATGAATCTCTACGTCGGTCACAAGATCGCGATCACCTCCGACAAGCCCCAAACGACGCGGCGCACCATTCGCGGCATTTTGACGCGAAAAGACGCGCAGGTGATTTTTCTGGACACGCCCGGGATTCATCGCCCGATGCACGCGCTGGGAAAATTTATGGTGCGCTCGGCGGTGGAGACGCTCGACGATGTGGATGTCGTCGTGTTTGTGGTGGACGGCTCGCGTATGCCAACGGGTGAGGACGAGGAGATCGCCGACATTCTGCGCGACCGTACCAAGGCGCCCATTCTGCTCGCGCTGAATAAGGTGGACCTCTTGAAACGCGAGCACGTGAAAGAGGTCACCGAGGCGTACTGGTCGTTGGTGAATTACGCCGACTGGATGCGCCTCTCGGCGACGCGCGAAGAAAATACGGACAAGCTGCTAAAGATGATCGTCGAACGATTGCCGGAAGGTCCGCCGCTATTTCCTGAAGACGAAATTACCGATCAGCCGCTGCAATCACTCGCCGCGGAATTGGTGCGCGAGCAGATTCTCAAAAACACGCGGCAGGAGATTCCCCATTCCGTTGCGGTGAGCATCGAGGAATGGGAAGATCGCTCCAACACGCTCACTTATATCGGGGCGTCGGTGTGGGTGGAAAAGGATTCGCAAAAAGCGATCTTGATCGGGCAGGGTGGCACGATGTTGAAAAAAATCGGGCAGGGCGCGCGTGAGCAAATCGAAGACTGGGTTGGGCATCAAGTCTATCTCGAGCTGACAGTCAAGGTGCGCGAAAAGTGGCGGCGTGACGGGCGGCTGCTGCGCGAGCTGGGTTACACGCTGGAAATGTAAGCGCGACTAGGTCGAGCGGTGGGCGAGCGCGCGCAGCGACTTTATGATTGGGACAAATGGATAATACAATTCATATCGCGGACTATGATGCCGAGTGGCTGGAAATATTTCAAAAAGTAAAACGCGAGATCGAAAACGCGCTGGGCAAAATTGAAATTGAAATCGAGCACGTTGGCAGCACCTCGGTGCCGGGTCTCGCGGCGAAACGTATCATCGACCTCATGGGCATTGTGCCGAATGCCTCAGTCGGCGCGCAAACGGTGGGTCCTCTCGCCGCGCTCGGTTATCGCTACAAGGGCGAATACGGCATCGAAGGGCGTTTCTATTTTGTCAAAGGCGTGCCGCCCAATATTCATTTTCATATGTACCCGCGCGCTCATCCAGAGATCGATCGGCATCTCACCTTTCGCGATTACTTGCGCGCCCACCCAGAAGCCGCGCGGGAGTACGCCGAATTGAAACGCGCGCTGGCGGAAAAATATCGCCATGACCTCGAGGGATATACGAACGACAAAACAGAGTTTATACGCTCGACCGAAGCCAAAGCGCGCGCCCACTAGCCAAAATCTGTCCTACCTCTAATCAAAAAGACAACCCCGGAGCTTTCACTTTGGAAAACCCCGGGGTTGTTACTCCTTTTTGCTAAACGGTTCTAGCAAAATCGTCTGGATGCATTCCTATTTCATGATCCGCAAGGACCGTGCTTCTGAATGTTACCGTGCAACAGGTTACCCCATGAGGCGTAGCCGTTGGAAACACTTACCTTTATCCAATCACTGCTGGTCGGTCCATTGTCCTGTGCCAGCGCCGTGAAGGTGTAACCGCTTTGACCGTTGACGGTAGCGGTACCTTTGATCACAAAGTGATTGAGTGCAACGGGATCGCGAGTGACGCTCGTGATACTCGTGGACTGCATTATCGGACCATTGCTGTGATGGTCATACCAATTAAAGTAACCAAACGGAACACCGTTCAGCTTGCCTACATCGAGGCTAAAGTCCTTGTACGCTCCAGCCGGAGGAGTCGTAGTATATAACCGACCGGCGCCTGTTACCGAGAAGCCGTTAATGCAGCTCGCTACGCCGGCGTTGCAGGTGATGTCGGCGTGTGACGACGAGATGATAACGTCCGCGATCCCGGCAACGGTGACGTGTAACGCGTTCACGGTGATGCTGCTGGCGCCGCCGGAGACTGACCTGATTTGTTCATTTATGACGATGGTCAGCCCACCTGGCAGGGTCACGGTCTGATTTGGCGCGCCTGAAACGTTAATTGCCGTTCCATTGACGACGAGGTTAACGACCTGTGAAGAGCCGCCGGCGGAGGCGGTCGTACCCGAACATACCGCATTGGCTCGCGACATCACAACATCGGCAGTGATCGCGTTGCTTGCGACGGTCAGTCCCAAGTTCGTGGCGGCGGCTTCGGACCGGCTCGCGTTCCCTTGGGCGACCACGGAAGCGTGCAGAACACTGGCGGTCAACAAGCCCGGCGAATTCGCATCGACGGCTGATGCACTGATATTCCCGCCCGAACTCGCAATTGGTCCGGTGTCAACGACGACAACGGAAGCCGGCACAGGCGAAAGTATATCGGCATGCGCCACGTACGCCTGACCACTAAATTGAGCGGAGGCTACCGCCGCGTGTGCGGTGCCTGCGACGGGTAAAGCTAGCAGCGCAATGAGCAACAGTGCCGTTACCAGCAATTGTCCGCGCCCAAAAAAATTCTTACTCATTTCGACCTCCTCTTTTTTGCTTCGCAACGCTGCGTGCGCTGCTTTGTATTTGGAAGGATCATATTCCTTCTAGTGGAGGACGGCATCAGCACTCTGGAGGATATTGTGTCCCGAAAGGGACATTCGACCAAGAC
>JBBSHK010000062.1:0-10203 GCA_038253185.1 Anaerolineae bacterium
CCACGGCGAGGCGCCGACCGAAGCTCGCGTCGTCCATACTGCCAATCCCGGCGCGACCATCAGCCACAACCAAAAGCTCGCGCCCACTACACCTAATTCGGCGGCGACATCGAGCAGAACCAAATGCGCGGGCTGGTAGTAAAACTCTTTCCGAAACGCGGGGTCCAGTTCGAACATCGCCAGCGTCAGCGCGCCGTTGCCAACGCCAGTCAGCGCGTGACCGTAAAAAATCCGGTAGGCGGAGGCAGCGAGCGCGTCACGTTCTTGGAGCGATCGCTCTTCGCCCGGATTGATGACGAACGAATTATTTTCGCCGGCGCGCTGCGCCACCAATTGTCTGTTTACCAGCAGCGGAACTGCCATCGCCGCGAACAAAATTGCCACGGCGAGCGCCAGATCGCGCAATTGATCTGAACGCTCAAATTTATTGCGCCAGAGCATCAGCGCGAGCAGCAACATCCCCGCGACAAATGCCACATTCGCGGTTCGCGAAAAAGTGAGCACCAGCGCGGCGGCGCCAAGCGCGAGCGGCAGCAGATATAAAAAGCGCGCGTGTCGCGCGGAGCCAAAATACGCTCCGAGCAGCAGCAAGAGCGCGAACGCCAAAAAGCCGCCGAGCACGTTTGGATGTTCCGTCAGCCCATACGCGCGCATAATCCGCGCCTCGCCGAGCCGCACGATACTCGTACCCGTATCATTCGGGTTCAGCTTGAGTTCGCCCAGCGCGCCCAGTCCGACCGAACGCTGCGCGAAAAATTGCGCCAGGGCGACGAGAGTCTGAACAATGACAGCGAGCGCCAGCGGTACTCCAAGCCACCACTGCGCCAATCGCGCGCCGGACGAAGTGAGAGATTCGTTGACCAAAAAAAGATAGAGCGCGAACAGCGCGGTGAAACGAATCGAATGATACAACGTCAGCGCCGGATCAATTCCGGTCAGCACGCCGAGCCAACTCAACACGACCAGACCCGCAAGCGGGATCGTGAGAAACCAGACCCCGCGTGTAATTGGACGCGGCTGCGCGAGCAGAGATAATAGCCAGCAGCCGAGCGTCAACAGCGCGAACAAATCGCTGGCGTAAAAAACAAAATCAGTGTAACCGCGGTAGATGGGTTCAATCCGTCGCTCGACCAGCGTGGTCTGCCAAGCGACCGGCGAGACGAGGACGAGTCCGCCAAACGCGAACCGCGCTACAAGTCGCAGACCGGCGGCGACGCGCTCACGCATCGGCAATCCGCCCGGGAGTCAGACTGTGATAGCAGGAAAGCAGACGGTCGCGCACCCGCTCCAGCGCGTACTCGGTCTCGATCACCTCGCGCGCGCAATTGCCTAATGAGACGCGCGCGGCGAGCGCCTCCTCCATTGCCGACGCGAACGCGCGCGGGTCATTCGGCGGCACGACGACCGCCGCGCCGCGCGTCGTGAGTTCCGCCATCGCACCAACGTCGGTGCTGGCGAGCGGCGTCGCGCACGCGCCCGCTTCGAGCGCCGCCATCCCTTCGCCTTCATGCCGCGACGATTGTACGAACAAGTCCGCGCGGTGATAGCGCTCGGGCATCTCGTCGTGCGGAACCGCGCCCGCGAACTCAACGCGCTCCACAATCTGCAATCGTTCCGCCAGCGCGCGCAGTTCCAATTCAAGCGCGCCGCGACCCACCAGCGTCAAGCGCGCGCGCGGGCGCCTGTTCGCAAACTGAGCGAACGCGTGCAGCAAGGTGGCTTGGTCTTTGACCGGAATCAACGAGCCGACGTTCAGGATTTCCACCGTTCCTTTTTCGCGCCGAGCGCGCGGCGCGAACATCTGCACGTCTACTCCCAGCGGCAAGGTTTGAATTCTCGCGCGGCGTGCTGTCGGCACACGCGCGTGCGCGCGCAAAGTGAGTGGGCGCGAGGCGCACAGAATTCGGTCCGCCAAGCACAAAGCCGTCGCGTTCATCCAGCGTTGTCGCGGTTGCAAGTCCGCGCCATAATTGAGTTCGCGGATGCCGACCACCTCGCCGCCGACGAAGCTCACGACCGAGCGCACGCCCAGCCATTTCGCCGCGAGCACATTCAGGAATCCCGCTTCGCCGCCATACACGGCGTGCAGCACCGCGAACGGAGCCTGGCGATGCTCGCGCCGAATCGCCGCCAGAATTATTTTCCACAACGCGCCGGTGGCGATCCCGCGGCGCGTGGCTCCGCCAAAGCTGTGTACCGTGATGCCGTGCACACGATATAGGTCGCGGCGGTGCGGATAGCGCAGCGCA
Organism: Anaerolineae bacterium; assembly: GCA_038253185.1. Lineage (GTDB taxonomy): Bacteria > Chloroflexota > Anaerolineae > UBA4142 > SHND01 > JBBSHK01. The sequence continues at coordinate 2,250 of JBBSHK010000062.1, forward strand.
AATACATGAATCTCGTTGGACGACGCGAGCGAGCGCGCCAAGTTCAGCAGCGCGGGGATGCACCAATCGCCCTCATCCGCGCTGAATCCCGGTACGATTAATCCGATCTTCACGGCGCGGCTCCGATGCGAAACAGCGTCCAGCCCTCGACGCCGCCCATTTCTTTCAGCCACAATTGATCGCGCAGCACGCGCACGCTCTGTTCCAACGCGCGCCCGCGCCATTGCATCTCAATGTTCGCGACATTGACAAATAAATACGCGGGGGACGCGGCGCGCACCTTTTCCACAATCGTGTCCGGCGATTCTTCCGACAGGTCCGCGATTTGTAACGCGCCGTACGTTCGCAGCGCGCCGGTTGCGGCGAATGTGAAAACCGTCGCGTTCGGTGGGAGAGTGCGCGCGAGCCAATCCGCTTGCGCCAGCTCGAGACGTTTTTGTTTCAGCACCGCTTCGAGCACGCGCGGTTCCCAAAAAATTGTTATGACGAGCGCGAGTACAACGATCGCGACGAATGCCGCGCGAACCCGTTGTGCGCGAGAGCAAGCGCCGCGCAGGGCGAAGCCATTGCCCGTGTAAATTTTTTCCCACGTCCACCCGACACCGACACCCGCCAGCGCGGCGACGGGTGAAAAGAAACCCAGACCGAAACGAAAATTTTCGTACGGGATACCGGCGAGAAAAAAATATGTGAACAGCAGCCAACCCAACATCAAGACGGGAACTGCGGCATCGGCGCGAAAATTTTTCAACACACGCGCCGCGCCAAGGATCAAGCCGGGCGTGAGCAGTGCAAAAAGATACGCGGGATGGAAAAATACCTGCGCGTAAAAAATTCCGACCGGCAGCGCGTAATCGAAATGTCCGTCGACATTGTCGAACGAGCGCGCGAAAAAATTCGCGGGACTCCAACTCTCGAGCCAACTCTGCCCGGCGAGCGGAGCATTCGACGCGAATTTGTAAATGAGTTGTGGGGCGACCATCAGCGCGGCAAAAATGAATGAGATGAACGTCGCGCGCGCCATTTTTTTGGAATCAATCGTATGCGTGATCCAGACCGCCGCGAGCGCGCTCGACCACGCCAGCGCGAACAGCAGGTTTTCCCAACGCGTGATTACGGCGAGCGCGAGCGTGACCGCCGAACCCGCCAGCCAAAGTGCAGCCAGCGTCCTGCGATAACGGAGCAACAGCCACGCGCTCAATGTCGCCCAGAGCAGCGCGGGCGCGTCTGCCATCACGACGATGGACGATTGTACCACTTGCCCGCCGAGCGCCAGCAGCGTGCCCGCGACCAGCGCACTCACCTCGCGGGATTTTTCCGGCGCGATCTCGCGCGTGAGCAGATAGGTGACCGGCGCGAGGGCGGCTCCAGCCAAAAGCGTAATCGCTTGCGCGGCGGCAACCTCGTTACCGAACAGCGCCAAGCCAATGTTCAGCAGCGCGGGATAGCCGAGGGGCCACCAGAAGGGCGGCGGTTGCGCGTGCGCGAGCGTTGTGAACATCTCACGCGCGTAATTGAAATAGGCGTAGGCGTCTTGCCCGTACAGCCCATCGAAACGATTCTGCCAGACGAATAAAATTCGCGGCAGCAGCGCGAGGGCAAACAACGCGCCAAGCTTGAGCCACACCGATTGTGCCGCAACTTTTTTCGCAAGGGTTGACTCAGCCCGCGCCGGTGACTGATTGGTGACCATCTCAACCATCGCGCTTTTCCATTTCCATCACAAAAAAATCACCTGCCGCAGGCAACAAGTGTCCGGCAAACCGGTCAAGCGCAAACAGCGCAGGCGCGGCGCGCGGGAATTTTTTTACGAGCGGCGGCGCGGTGAGCACCGACATTGCGTACACGCGCTGCAGTCCGAAAAATTCCGCGAACGCGTCACGCCAAAGCCGATAAGGATTATAGAACCGATGCGGGATGCGATCTTGACTGAGATCAACGACAGCCCTTCGCGACAAAGCCGGATGTCCGCGCTTTAATCCGCGCGCCCACTGCCAGAGGCAAAAAGAGTTGAGCGCGTGCAAAAGGACGCGCCCGCGTGGTCGCAGGCATTCATTGAGATCACGCGCGAGGCGCGGCAAGTCGTCAATCGTATTCAGTCCGCCGAAGGTCGAAATCACGCCGTCGAGATTTTTTAATTTTAGCTCACTCAAGTCTTCCGCCGCGAGCACGCGCGATTCAATCGCAAGTCCGTCCGGGGCCGCCGCGCGTTGCAATTCAGTGATCATCCCCGCGGAGACATCGATCGCCATGATAGCAACCCCGTGCGCCGCCAGAAAGCGCGCGTCGATTCCTGTGCCCGCTGTCAGATCGAGCACGCGGTCTCCCGCGCGAAACATTTGCGCGAATTCAGCGTGCAAACGTGCGCGCATTTCGCGCGCGACCGGATTCTGTTCGAGTTGCGCGTCGTATTCGGATGCCAGTGCATCGTACGCACGCGCGACGCGTGGGTTGGTCTGGATCATACGGTGGACTTGCCCCAGAGCAGATGCCGCACGAGTCCGAACGTAATTCCTGCGGCGAGCAGGCGCGTGAGCAGCACACCCCACGCCGCGCCGAGGATGCCGAGCGGCGGAATGAGAATGAAATTGATTGCAATGTTGAACGTGAGTTGGACCAGATCGCTCGCCGCAATCCAGCGCGGGTGATTCAGCGGATAAAGAATAAAAGCTGGCGGACCAGCGTTCAATCCGATCAGAAATGCCGCGAGCAGCGGATAGAATGCGGCGATTGCGTTGTGATAGTCCGCGCCGTACAACGACTCGATCAGGATTCCACCGAATACAAAGAGTGGCAGGAGTGCGAGCGAGGCGAGCGCGGAAAGCTTGAGCGACTGAAACACGAATGCGCGCAACTCGGCGCGCTCGACGCAGCGACACGCGTCGGGAAACGCGGTGGTGAGCACCGCGTTTTTCACAATGTCCATTCGCGACACCAGCGCGAGCGCGACCGCGTAGAATCCGACTTCGGGCGGCGCGCGATAGTAACTCAGCATCAGTACATCGAGCTTGGAAAAAATGGCGCTGGCGAATGCCGCAACCGCAATCCACTTGGTGAAATGCACGAGCGTGCCGAGTGATTCAAACACCGGGCGGCGCAGCATCAAAAAATCGCGCGGCAAGCGGCGCACGCTATAGAGGAAAACGAGGAGCGGAACAAACGCCTCCAGCAGCAGCAGTGAATAAAGGTTGACCTCGCTCGCGAGGAAGAGCAGCGCGACCAATGCGGCGCGTATCAGCGCCTGAATCGCGCTCAGCGCGCTGAGCAGCCGAAAATTCTGTTGCGCCTCCAAAATCACCAGCGAAAACGCGAGCAATCCGCTGGTGAATAAACTGAACGCGCCGAGCCGAATCAAATCCCCGACGCGTGCCTCGGGATAAAAGCGTGCAGCGATGAAACCCGCCGCGATAATTCCCGACGCACTCGCGACCGCGGCGAGTAGAATTCGGCAGAGGAAAAATGTGCGCGCCACTGCGGGAGCTTTGTCGGGCGTGTTGGATAAAAAACGCGCGATGTAATTGACGGCGGCATCGCGCAACCCGAATTCGCCAATGATCGAGAGCAGTCCAATCACGCTGAGGACGAGCGTGAGACGACCGGCATCATTCGGTCCGAGCGAGCGAAAGATCAGCGCGCTGGTGAGAAACCCGAGCGCGAGCTTGAACACATTCCCGCCGACGAGATATGCAGTGTCGCGGAATTGGCGAGGTGAGGGGAGCAGGGACGCGAAAGCACCGCCGGGCTGAACGCGGATGAGCAAAGAACGTAAGCTCATGAAAAGCGCGCCGCCAGCATCAAGAGCAGATGTTTGCAAGCCGGCAGCGGTCGGCGTGAGCGGCGAAAGTAGGCGGCGAGCGCGCCGTGAAAGCGCGCATTCTGCCCGCGCAGCGTCAGGCGAAATCTTTTCGCGTCTTGGGGAAATTCGCGGCGCAACTTGGCAAGCACGCGCAGGTTCAGCCGATAAATCATTTCTGGATTGCGGCTCGTGTGCGACAAATCGATACGAATTTGCGCCAGCGGCTCATCGACGTATTGTGCGCCGTAGAGTCGCGCCAGCCGCAGCCATAAATCCCAGTCCTCTACCAGTGGCAGACTCGCGTCGAATCCGCCGACGCGCTCGAAACATTCGCGGCGAATCAGCAGCGCGCCGGTTGAGATGAAATTACTTTCGAGCAGAGTCGGAAAAATATTGCCGCGAAGCTTGTGCTCGGGCGGGAGATAGGCAGGCGCAATGATGCCACTCGAATCAAACGTGGCGTAATCGCAATAGACCAACCCGACGCTCTGGTTCGCCTCGAGGGCGGCGGTCATTTTCTCTAAAAATCGCGCGTGCCACAAATCATCCGAATCGAGGAACGCGATGTATTCGCCGCGCGCCGATGCCATTCCAAAATTGCGCGCCACGCCCTGTCCCGCATGAGTGGTTTGAAGATAGCGGATCGGATCGCGCGAATTTTTGAATTGGGCTGACGTGTCGTCGGTCGAGCCGTCATCGACCAGGATGATTTCATAATCGGCGAACGTCTGCGCGCGTACGGATTCGAGCGTCGCGCCGAGAAGGTGAGCGCGATTGAAAGTGGGGATGATCACAGAAACGCGAGGCATAGCAGGAATGTGCGATGAGCAATGAGCTCTGAGCGACGAATCATTGTTCGTTGCGCCTTTACTTAAAATCCGCTCGTCTCGGGTCTTTGATAGTGAATCAACTTTTGCAGCGCGCGCAGTTCGAGCGGGAATTCATAAAAGCGCGCGTGATACCGCCAACTGCTCGCGCCGCGCAAAAGCGCACGCCACGCGCCGCCGAGCCGCGCATCGGTCGCCGTCGGATAGTAGGCATTCAACACGCGTTCAAAATTGCGAATGCGTCCGCGCAAACGGTCGCGCAACCACGGCATCTGCGAACTGTGCCGCTGCGAAAATTCCAGCCACTCGGGACTGATCCATTCCTCCAACGTTTCAGGAAAACGAAAACCGTCCGCTTGCGCCGCGTCGTATAGATCGCCTGCCAGCGGCACGGGGGTATAGTTATACATAATGATCTCGCTACGCGGATTTATTTTTTTCACACGGCGAATAAATTCGATCGTGTCGCGCACGTCACGTTCGGGATCAGGGGGACTGCCCATCACGAAAGAAAATTCCGGTACGATGTTGTACTCTTTCATCTTTGCCGCGATTTCGAGCGTCTTGTCCGGCGTCATCGTGCCGCCTTTGTCCATTCGCTTTAAGGTTTCGAGTGAGCCGGATTCCGCGCCCATAAAAACCATCTTGAGTCCCGCGTCGCGCATCAGTCGCCAACTTTTTTCCGAGTACTTGAGAAAGGTGTCGATGCGTCCTTCGCCCCACCAATTGATTCCGAGCGGCAGGATGCGTTCGGCAAACTCGGCGGTGCGCGCTTCGTGCGTGAAAAAATTATTGTCATAGAACTCTAGCGCGTTCACGCCGAACTTTTGTGAATACATCTGCGCGATTTCTGCGACGCGCGCCGCCGACTGCGGCAGCCAACGCCCATTCACCATATTCACCACCGCGCAAAAATTGCAAAAGAACGGACAGCCGTAACTCGAATGATGTGGCAGAGTGCGCGAGCCGAGAAAGGTGCGCCGAACATACTGATTCACCTCGAGGCGATGATAGGGAAAAGGTGGGAGATGTTCAGGATTCGGGATCGGCGCATTCGGATTCTGAATCGTCGCGCCGCTCGCGTTGCGGTACGCCAGTCCCGCGAGGTGGCTGTAATCCGAATTGTTCGCGAGCGCGTCGAGCAGATTCGCAAAAACAATCTCGCCGTGACCGCGCACCGCGAAATCAACGAATGCTGATTTCAAAACAGCGGCGGCATGCTGCGTTGGAAAATATCCACCCCACACAATCGTCAGCTGCGGAAATTCTTTTTTCAAGGCGCGACAGTGCGGCACCGCGCGCGCGAGCTGTGGTCCCGGCATCACCGTGACTCCCAACACATTCGCGCCGTCACGCACACGCGCGCGGATCGCGGCAACCGGATCGCGTTCACAATTTCCATCCACGATGGAAAACTCATAGCGTCCTTCGAGCACCGCGCCGAGCGCCAGGAGTGACATCGGCAGAATCTTTTTGCCCGAGGCGTTGCTGTGCGGATTGTACAAAATAATGTTGGGCTTTTTCATTTGACCCTTAACTCGTACACGGTCAAGGTTTCATTCAAAAAATCGCGCGTGCAAAGCGGGCGCGCGGTCAGATGTTCCGCTGCGCGCAGTGCGTGCTCGATTTCGCCGTCGCTCGACAGCACGACGAGCGCACTTCCACTCCCCCTCAAGTGTGCCGGAAGCTCGTTGAGGAAACGGTCAAAGACATCCGCGCTGCGCCACGCGGCGTCCGCGAAATCGCGCGGCTGTCCACGATAGTACGGCGGATTAAAAAGAATCACGTCAAAGCATTCCTCGCGCGTCGGCGCAAAGAGATCGCCGAGCCGAGTTTCAATCCGCTGCTCGAGGTGATTCGCTAACGCGTTGATTTGGGCGCAGCGTACGGCTTCAGGGTTGATGTCTGTTGCTACCACTTGCGCGCCGTTGCGAGCTGCGAAAACAGCACAAATGCCTGACCCGGTGCCCAGATCGAGCACCCGCGCGTCCTTTAGACTTTTTGTTCCGAGACTTGACGCGAGGAATGCGCCCGTTCGCACCAGCACGCCATTGAAAACGCCGGGCAGTACAATAATCGAAACTCCATCTATCGACTCGACGCGCAGTCTTTGAAAATCGCGCCACCGCCACACTAGTCGAACTCTTAACGCCGCTCGGTAGAGCGAGCGCACGAGTCCTGATTCACGCCAACGGATTACCTGTATCTCCATTTGTCCAGTTACCACAACGCCGTTCGCATGCCCACTTTGAGCGTGCACACACATTTCGCGCACACTGTGTTCTGCGCGACCTCCAGTCCTGCGCGAAAGGCGCGCATTTCGTCACGCAGAATTTGCGACAGCGACTTGTTGCGAATGTTCCCGACCACCGGATGAAAATAACAAGGGCGCACCGCGCCGTCCGCTTCGATCACCGCGCTGACCCACGGCGCGTTGCAGCTGACCGCGGGAAAATCGCCGAGCCCCAGTTGCGCGGCATAGTAACGCGGCAGTCGTCGCAATTTCTCCGGCGACTCTGCCACCAAGCGCGTCTCGAAATCGTGCGGGTGTGATTCAATCGTCGCTTCGACCAAGCGCGAAAATTCCTCGACTTCGGCTTGATCGAGCAAGAGACCGCGCGTGGACGATTCAGAGCGGGCGCGCCCGAACGCTTCGCTCGTCACATCCGCGGCGAGAAATGAAATCTGATCCAATCGCATCGCCCGCGCCTTGTCGATGAGGTTCGGCAGTTCGCGAAAATTGTGACGGTGCAAGGTGCTGCGCGCGCGAATCGGTAAACGCGGCGCCAGCGCTTTCAACTTTTGCACGCCGCGTTCAATGAGTTCAAGCCCATCTACGCCGCGAATCTCACGGTACAGCGCGCGCTCGTGAGCATCGAGCGAGATCGTGATGTTTTCAAAACGCGCGCCAATTTTTTCCGCGTCTCGTTCGAGAAAGAGACCGCTGGTGAGCAGGTGCAGCTTGCACGCGCGCTCGCGGATCAAATCGGCGATGTCATAGACTTCGCGTCGCAACAGCGGCTCGCCGCCGGAGAACAACACCACGCGTACGCCGAGCGCGGGCAATTGTCTCGCCAGCGCGCCAATTTCTTTCAGCGAGAGATCGCTTGCGCCGTCCGCGCGCCACCAGTCACACGAGATACAGCGCGAGTTGCAGCGCGCGGTCGGAAAGAAAATCAAGAGCGGCAAGACGAAGGTGCGGTCGGTCGCCACATTCAATTGCACCAACGCGTTGCGCGCGAGCGTCGAGGGTGAGAGCGTCGTCATTTTTGCAGGACCATTAGCGGAAAACGCGCGGGAGCGCGTCGTGTCCGCGCTTTAATCCACGTTC
>JBBSHK010000063.1:0-9943 GCA_038253185.1 Anaerolineae bacterium
AATTCAAAACCATGCACGATGCAATTTTTTACCACCACGCCAACTTTATTCAGCACCGTAATGCCGCTGCCGCTGCCGCTGCCAATCATTGGCTGGCGCTGACAATCAATCACCTGATTATCAGCAGTGGCAACGATAGGTGTCGCGCGTGGGGGAAGCAGCAAGAGCAAGAGCAGGAACAGTTCACGCATAAGTTTTAAGGTTTAAGCAATCACGAAATTTGGTCGAGCGTGTCGATTCATAACACAGGACAGATTTATTGCAAGTGTAAGAATGGACCGTCTTGTATCCGCCCATCGGTCTATGTTTTCGATTCCGGCTGCTCTTCCAGATCGCCGTGATCCTGACGCAAATCGTGATAGGTCGCGTGATGGGAGCCAAAGGCGCGCGGCAGATCCGAGAGATGGAAATGCGGTCGCGCGACATGCACTCTTTGTCGAAGCACCTGCCGCAAGGAGGGATGCTCGACGAAATGTTTCAGACTGCCCGCAGGAACTTCGAGCAGCGTGCTCGGCTCGGCGGTCACGACATTCGTCAAATGTTCTATACCCCTTAACGCGGCGCGCTCGCCAAAAAATTCGCCCGCGCCCATCGTGTGGCTTGCAGTATGTCCACCGCTCTCCGTGGGCGTGCCTCCAACCGCGCGCCCGCGCAGAATAAAATACACCGCGTTCGCACCTTCGCCCTGTTTGATGACGGTCGTGCCTTCCGGCGCATCATACACGAACGATTTGGTGGCGAGACTGCGCCGCTCTTCCTGACTCAAACCGGAGAACGCCGGCTGCAAACCGACGAGCGCGTCCATATCTGCCAGCGTCGCGGGACGCGCGCCGGGCAAGCGCGCGCGTTCGTGCACCGTGCGTAACAGATGCATCGTGCGCCGCCATTCTTCCGGCGGCTCGCGCAGACCGGGCAGCACCAGCGCAAGTCCACCGGGGATGAGCACGAGAATCGCGGCGCCGAGCAACATCACCCGTACGCCCAAATAATCCGCCAGTCCCGCACCCGCCATTCCCAGGATGAATGCCGCATCGCGCGTGACAAAGAACAGACTCGCCACACGCCCGCGCATATCACGCGTGGCATAGCGCTGCACCAATAGATTGCGTGTGATCGAGGAGGGCGCATTCGCGAAACCCGAAAAGATCACCAGCAAAAACGCCAACGGTATTGACGTGAGTGTGGAATAAATCGCGAGGACAAAGCCCATGCCGACAAAGCTCAGCGTTAACCATTGACCCTCGTGCAGACGATCGGCGAGCCGCGCCATCAACAAACTCCCCGCGACAAAACCAACCGACGTAATCGCTTCTTGCAAACCGTACTCGAACTCGGTGGCGTTCAGTGCCTGTCGCGCAAACGGCAACAGCAGCGTATTCCACAATCCAAAACTGATGCCGATCAGCGGGAAGAGAATAAACATCGAGCGCAGGATCGGCGTATGCGTAAGAAAGTTAAAGCCAATGCGCATATTTTTGAAAATGGTTGAAACTTTCGTGTCACCGACGCCCGCATATTGCGGAATGTGTACCAGGTAAACACACACGGCAGAGATGAGAAATGTGACCGCGTCAATATAGAAAGCGTAAGCAATGGGGAACGCGGAAGCAATCAGACCGGACGCGGCAAATCCCACCGCGGTGGAACCGAACGCGCTGATCGCCATCAGAGAATTTGCTGCCGCCAATTCGTCGTCGCTGGCGACATCGGGCAGCACGCTCGAATGCGCGGGGTCGTAAAACTGCGTCACGGAACTGGATAATAGTACGAGAATGTACAACCACGCGATGCTGTATGGGATGAGGAACGGCACCAAAAATGTCAGCACCGCGCGTATCAAGTCCGCCGCGATCATAATCTTTTTTCGATCATAGCGATCGACGAAAACTCCTGCGATCAGCCCGAGCACAATTGCGGGCGCGGCGGTCGCGATCAACATCAGCCCGACACTCAGCGCGGAACCCGTCAGACGATAGATGAGGATCGACGCGGCGAGCGAAGAGAGCGAACTGCCAATCGTGGAAACGAGTTGTCCGCTCCACAAAAAAGTAAAGTTCCGATTGCGGAGCACGCCGAAGGTGGACTGATTTTGGGCAACAGCGACTGCGCTCATTGGAGAGGTTTCCTTTTTTTCACGGTTAGGATTCAGCCATACGCGCGAAGGTACGCAGCGGCGATGAAATCTCGGCAAGTATTATATGCGAGGCGAACGATTTTGGGAATACGGTTCTGAGATTTCTAAACTAGACACCGTGTTCGTCGCGGAAAAAATGAGGGCGATGTAATTACATCGCCCTCACCATTCCGATCACCTGACTACAACATTCACTAATTTTTTCGGCACATAAATAACCTGTGCTGGAGTTCTACCCTCCAGATACCGTTTAGCATTCTCTTCGTTTAGCGCCGCGGCTTTGGCAACCTCTTCACTCACATCGACCGGCAGTTCGATTTTGCCGCGTACTTTGCCGTTGACCTGCACGACCAACGTAAACTTTTCTTCCGCCGCGGCGTTCGGATCGTATTGGGGCCAGGACTGTTGGTGAATGCTGTACGTGCCGCCGAGCCGCTCCCACATTTCCTCCGCGATGTGCGGCGCGCTCGGCGCCAGCATCAGCAGCAACGAACGGATTGCTTCACCCCACACCGCGTTGGGATACCACGCCGATTCCTTCGCGCGACTCAACGCGTTGGTGAATTCCATCAACGCGGCGACCGCCGTATTGAACTTGAACGCCTCAATGTCGCTGCCCACGCGCTGGATGGTCTGATGCATGACGCGGCGCAATATTTTGACCTGCTCATCCGTCGCTGCGGGAATTTTTTCTTTTCCGTTCGGCGCATCCAACACCAGCGTCCACACGCGCTGCAACCAGCGATGCGCTCCGCCAATTCCCGAATCGTCCCAGTCACCACCCTGATCCCAGGGACCGATGAACATCAGATACACGCGCACCGTATCCGCGCCTAATGATTCCACGTACGAATCGGGCGAGACCACGTTGCCGCGCGATTTCGACATTCGCATGCCGTTCGTCAGAATCGTGCCCTGATTGAATAACTTTAAGAACGGCTCATCGTACTGGACCAAGCCAATGTCGCGCATCACCTTGGTCCAGAAACGCGCGTACAGCAAATGCAGCACCGCGTGTTCGACGCCGCCAGTATATTGATCGACAGGAGTCCATCGTTTCACCAGTTCTGGATTGATCACGCGTTCCGCGTTGTACGGGTCCAGATAACCGTACCAGTACCATGATGAATCGACGAAGGCGTCCATCGTGTCGGTTTCGCGCCGCGCGGGGTTACCATCAATGGGACATTTCGCGTACGGAAATTCTTCGTGATACGTCAGCGGTGACAAACCTGTCGGTTGAAACTCAACACCTTCGAGCGGCAATACAACCGGCAATTCCTCCTCAGGCACCGGCACAATGCCATGCTCTTCGCAGTACACGATTGGAATCGGTGTGCCCCAGTAACGCTGGCGCGAGATCAACCAATCGCGCAGCCGATAATTGACCGTGCTTTTGCCAATTCCTTTTTCTTCCATGTAATCTGCGATGCGCGCTTTGGCTGTTTCAGAATCCAAACCATTGAATTCGCCCGAGTTGACCATCGTGCCCGGTTCGGTGTACGCCGCGCTCAATGGTTCGCCGTTCCAATTCGCGGGCGCGATCACGACGTGGATGTCCAGACCATACCGTTTCGCGAAATCGAAATCGCGTTCGTCGTGCGCGGGCACGCCCATAATCGCACCCGTGCCGTACGTCGTCAGCACGTAATCGGCAATCCAGATCGGCACGCGTTCGCCGTTCATCGGATTGATCGCATACGCGCCGGTGAACACACCATCACGAACCTTTTCTGTTGACATACGATCAATTTCTGTTTCGCGACGTGTTTTGAAAACGTAATCCTCCACTTCGGCGCGCCGCTCAGGTGTGGTAATTAGATCCACCAGATGATGCTCTGGCGCCAACACCGCGAATGACATTCCAAACACAGTATCCTGACGCGTCGTGAACACGTCGAATGTTTCATCGCGATCGGCGACTTGCATTGTGAACTGAACGCCTTCACTGCGCCCAATCCAATTCGTCTGCAAGGTCTTTACTTTTTCGGGCCAATCGATTCCCGAAAAGTCCAGCAACTCTTCCGCATAGGCGGTGATTTTCAGGAACCACTGCTCCAAATCTTTTTTGATAACGGGCGTATCGCAGCGCTCGCACAAACGATCGGGACCCACGACTTGCTCACGCGCCAACACCGTCTGGTCTTTTGGGCACCAGTCCACTGCTTGCTTTTTTTTGTACGCCAGCCCGCGCTTGAACATCTGGATAAAGAACCATTGATTCCATTTATAATAGCGCGGGTCGCATGTGATGACTTCGCGCTCCCAATCGAACGACGCGCCCATCGTCCGCATCTGCCGTTCCATATTCGCGATATTTTGCAGCGTCCACGTATTCGGATGAATCCCGCGCTTGATTGCGGCGTTCTCCGCGGGCAAACCGAACGCGTCAAAGCCCATTGGAAAGAACACATTCTTGCCGCGCATTCGCAGATAACGCGCCTTGACATCGCTGGGCGCCATTGCGTACCAATGCCCGATGTGCAAGTCGCCGGAGGGGTACGGGTACATCGTCACGAAATAATATTTGTTGTCAGTCTGTTCGAGATCCGTGCGATACAGCTTGTCGGCTTCCCAGCGCGACTGCCATTTCATTTCGATTTCTTGCGCGTTGTATTTCGTTATGCGATTGGGTGAGTGCGTCACTCGATCACTCTTGATTGTTGTTTCCATTTTCATTGCTCCTGATCTATGAGTCAACTATGAAATCTGCCACAAAGCCACGAATGCACAAAGCAAGATTTTTGCTCTTGCTTTAGTGGATCACACCGTCGGCGCGCAAGACGCACGCGCATCGACAGCCGCCGGAACCTCTTCGCGTTCCAAGCTCTCGTCGAATTGCGTTGAACACCTCGACCGATTAGTGACTTCATCTTGATTGCTCCAACAAAGTGCATCAAATAAAAAAACCTTCAGCCCACAAAGGGACGAAGGCTCTAGCTCTCCGCGGTACCACCCAAATTAGTCAGGTAGTCATTTGGTCTGAGCGTCTCTTGGTCAATTGACCACAAGACTAACTGACATTATGAATATCTGACTCACTCTTTCGCGTAACGTGCGTAACACGGCGACAACTACTTATTGATCGTCATTCTGAGTGCCGAAGGCACGAAGAATCTCGACTAGAACACCGAGACCCTTCACTTCGCTCAGCTGACAACTTTCACCGTCGCGGCTCACGGGCGAGTTCGGTCTTGCGCTGTTCTGTAGCGCCGCGTTCTCCGTTCACGCTGGTCGGGCTCGCACCGTTTGTGCCCGAACTTGTTCGGGACCCGGCTCGCTGCGGAGATGACCTACCGTCCTCAACGGACTACTCCCGGTCACAGCCATTTTTGATTTTGAATTTTTGATTGCTGATTTGAAATCGCATTGCGGTTGAATCCGCAATGCGGAATCTGCAATCTGCAATTATCGTGTGGAGCTGATCGGGATCGAACCGACTACCTTCGCACTGCCAGTGCGACGCTCTCCCAGATGAGCTACAGCCCCGGAGGGAATTTGTGATTTCCGATTTGGGATTGATGAATCCAAATCTACAATCTAAAATCAGAAATCCAAAATCGTTAGGTGGAGCCGAAGGGATTCGAACCCTCTGCCTTTCGGATGCGAACCGAACGCTCTCCCAATTGAGCTACGGCCCCCGGATCAGATTTCAGAAGTCACACATAAAGTTCTGACTACTACCAACTGCTGAGCAACTAATGTAGAGTATATTTTATTTGTCCGCGCGCGTCAAATTATGTTACGTTCAGCGGCTAGGAACGGATAAACGGATTCAAGCAATCTGAAATCCGTTTATCCGTTCCTATTATCCGTTGACTTATTTGACTTCGACGGTTGCGCCGACTTCTTCCAACTTTTTCTTTGCCTCATCGGCTTCCGCTTTCGAGATGCCCTTCTTTACTGCCTGGGGTGAACTGTCGACGAGGTCCTTGGCTTCTTTCAGACCGAGGCTGGTCAACTCGCGCACGACCTTGATGACCGGAATCTTTTGCGCGCCAATCTCTTTCAAGATGACGTCGAACTCTGTCTTTTCTTCAGCCGGAGCCGGACCGGCTGCCCCGCCCGATGCGCCGCCGGACGCGCTGGGCATCGCACCCATTGCCACCGGAGCCGCCGCGCTCACACCCCAATGCTCTTGCAAAGCTTTCGAAAGTTCTGCAATTTCGAGCACGCTCAAGGTATCAAGCGTATCCATTATAGATTGAACTTTTTCGGATGCCACTTTATTGTTCCTTTCCTTTCGAATGAATCTACGAAAACTTGTACTGACGAATGATTTTTCGTCAACCCATTACGCTGCGGGGGCGCTCTGATCCGCTTTCGCCTGCAACGTCCGCACCAATTCAGAAATCGCCGCGTTCAAAACACCGACAAGACTCGCCGCCGGAGCTTGAATCGCGCCCAAGACATTTGCGTACAATTGTTCGCGCGAGGGCAGGTTCGCTAGTCCTTCCACTCCCTTGGCGTCGTAAATGCTTTGCCCCACAATCGCGCCTTTGACCGGCAGCCCTTTGTCTCGAAAAAAATTTCCAATCGCTTTCGCGGGACCGGAAATATCGCTCGTCAAAAAGGCAAGCGCGGTAGGACCATCCAGCAATTCATTTGGAACCGGCAGCCCCGCCTGCTGCAGTGCAATCGCGACCAATGTATTCTTGGTCACGTGATAACTCGCTTGCATGCCGCGCAGTTGATTGCGCAAGCCCGCAAGGTCGGCTGTGGGCAAGCCGCGATAGTCCGTAATAATGACGGCTTGCGAATTTTTGAGATTCTCCGCGAGAGCCGCAACCAACTCGTCTTTCTCTCCTCGACTGATTGGCAACTCAATCACCTCCCTACAAATAAAAAAATCTTTGCGCCTTGCCGACACAAAGATTCGTGCGAATAATGCTTGTGCATCAATCGCGGTCTTTGCCTCGGCAGGATTATTATTGCTTCCTTCAATGCGGGAAGCACCCTGCTATCACTGGCAGTATTGAATTATGGGCAGAGTTATATATGACTATGCAGCAGAATGCAAATTCTGCGCGGCATTCAGGTCAACGCGGACCCCTGGTCCCATCGTCGGCGCGAGCACGATCTTCTTAATGAACTGCCCTTTCGCTCCGGCTGGCTTGGCGCGTTGCAACGCATCCATCAACGCTGAAAAGTTTTCGAGCAGCTGCGGCTCGCTGAACTCGGACTTGCCGACCACGGTGTGAATGCCGCCCGTCTTGTCCGTTTTGAATTCCACGCGACCCAGTCGTAACTCGCGAATCAACTGCGGGATTTGCTCGGGCTGCTGAACGATCGTGCCGGCTTTGGGGCTGGGCATCAGACCGCGCGGACCCAGGGTCTTGCCCAAGCCGCTCTTGCCGACCTTGCCCATCATCTCTGCCATCGCAATCGCGACATCAAATTCGGTCCAACCCTCTTGGATGCGCTTGATCAAATCATCGCTGCCCACAAAGTCGGCTCCTGCTTCACGCGCGAGGCGATCCGCTTCGCCTTCGGCGAAAACGAGAATGCGTACGGTCTTGCCCGTTCCGTGTGGCAGCAAGACCACTGCGCGAACTTGCTGGTCTGCCTGTTTGACGTCAAGTCCGGTTTTGAAATGGGCTTCGACGGTCTGATTAAATTTGGCGTAGCTGATTTTTTTTACCAGCTCAATAGCCTCAAGCGGTGAATATTCCTTGTCAGGTTCTACCAGTTTCGCCGCCTCAATGTATTTCTTTCCGCGTTGTGTCATTTGTAAAAACCTCCTGTGGTAATAATGCGCGTTGTCGCGCTCCCACGGTAATAAGTTCAAAGTAAAAAGTTGAAAGTAAAACCTTTATTCTTCGCGTTTTATACTTTTCGCTTTTGACTTACTCCTTGATATCAATTCCCATACTGCGCGCGGTGCCTTCGATCATCTTCATTGCGCCGTCCGCATCTACAGCATTGAGGTCTTTCATCTTTTGCTCCGCGATTTCACGAAGCTGCTGGCGCGTGACCGTGCCCACCTTGTCGCGGTTCGGTACGCCCGAACCTTTTTCCAGACCTGCCGCTTTCATCAAAAGCACAGGCGCCGGCGGCGTCTTTAGCACAAAGGTGAATGAACGGTCCTGAAAGATCGTGATCTCGACCGGCACCACGGTGCCCGCCATGCTCGCCGTGCGCGCGTTGTAATCTTTGACGAACTGCATGATGTTGATGCCGTGCGGACCGAGCGCCGTACCAACCGGCGGCGCGGGCGTTGCTTTTCCGGCAGGCACTTGCAATTTGACGATGGCTTTAACTTTTTTACCCATTGTGTAATCAGTAGAGAGTAGTCAGCAGTCAGACATATCAGTTTCTTACTGGCTACTGTCTAGTGGCGACTGTAGACTGCCCTAAACTTTTTCGACTTGCAACAGATCCAACTCGACGGGTGTTTCGCGACCGAAGAAGGAAACGAGCACGCGCACTTTGCCTTTGGTCATATCGACGTTGTCCACCTGACCTCGAAAGTCGGCGAACGGACCATCGATGATGTGCACGGTTTGCCCAGATTTGAAGGTCACGTGAACCTTTGGCTCGTCCGTCTCCATGCGCTTCAGAATTTTGTCAACTTCGTCTTGGCGCAGCGGCACGGGTTTGTCGCCAGAGCTGACGAACCCAGTGACACCCGGCGTATTACGTACGACATACCACGCTTGATCCGTCTCGGGGTCACCCTCTTTCAACTCCGCCATCTCCACGAGAATGTATCCGGGAAAAACGCGGCGCTCGATATTGCGGCGCTGCCCCTCTTTAATCTCAACTTCTTTTTCGATCGGCACGACCACGCGGAAAATATATTCCTGCATGCCCATCGTATTGATGCGCTGCTCGAGACCCTTCTTGACTTTGTTCTCGTAACCCGAATAGCAGTGGACGACGTACCACGCGTGCTTGATTGGTTCCTTGGGTTTCGCTGGTTCGACCGGCTCGGCGAGAGCTTCTTCAACTAGCGCGTGGCCTGACTCGGACTGCAAATGAGTGATCTCGCCTGCCTCGCCACTCTCCGTTGAGGGCAACTGCATATCGCCCCACGGAATCTCCATCTCGTCTGGAACCGGCTCAGCTACCGCCACTGCGCGCGATTCGGTTAGCTCTGGTTCGGGCAGATCGGTTTCCATATCGCCGATGGACAGATCGGTAATGGGCGCGCCATTGTCCTCGTCAACCATTGGTTGAGAGGTTTGTACTTGGACCGAATCAGTCGATTCGAGATTCAAGTCCAGCACGTCATTGTTCTCTTGAGCTGTCAGCGTATCGCTATCCAAGCTGTCAACCATTCTTTATTGGCGCAACAAGATCGCCCTGACGATTTGCGTCAAGGCATAATCAATCACGAACAAGAATACGCTCATCGCAATGACGGTCGCCAGCACGATCAGTGTGAGATTGACTGCCTGATCGCGCGTGGGCCACACCACTTTGCGCAGCTCGGCAATGGTCTCACGCCAGAATCGTCGCAGTCGGTTCTCCGGCGCGACCTCTTGCCGTACTCGGACCGGCTCTTTTGATTTTTGCGCGACGCGCGGATCTTTGACTTTTTGTGCAGGCATAATTTATTTCGTCTCGCGATGCACCGTGTGCTTGTGGCAAAAGCGACAGTATTTTTTCAATTCGAGTCGCGCCGTCGTATTCTTTTTATTTTTTTCAGTCGTGTAATCGCGGCGCTTGCATTCATTACACGCGAGTGTGAGTGTCAATCGATTTTCTTTCTTTGCCATAGTTCGTTGTTGGTTGTTACTTATTAGTCGTTAGTCACTCATTGCTAACCCGATGTGCAGGTTTTTCTGTCATTTCGAGCGGAGCGAG
>JBBSHK010000064.1:0-9933 GCA_038253185.1 Anaerolineae bacterium
AAAAGGTTAACAATCCAACCCACAACTTTCAGCTTTCAACCTTCAACCCTTAACCTTTAGCTCTTTCTCATTCTATTCGACTTGTTGAGGGGACGCAATCGGAGTCACGATCGGTGTTGCACCGAGCCGCCGTCGCGCGATCAGATATAACGCGCCCGCCTCAACTGAAACACCAATGGCGTACGCGAGCGCCAGCCCCGGCGCGCCGAGCCAATTGACCCAGAGCAGCATCAGCGCTGCGCGTAGAATCATCGCGCCTAACGCGACGAACATTGGCGTGCGCGCATCTTGCTGCGCGTAAAAAATCCGCGAGGTTAATTCGAGCAGCGACTCCCCCACTACCGCAAGCGCGTAGAATTGCAGCACGGTGCTGACGAAATCGGTCGAGGCGTTTCCGAACGCGCCGCCGCGAAAAAGCAGATTCACAATCGGACGCGCGAGGAGAATGGTCGCCACTGCCGCGGGAATCGCGAGCGCCATAATGGTAATGAACGCGTTGCGGTAAGTCGCGCGCAACTCGCGCGTTTTGTTTTCCGCAAACTGCGCGGAGAGTCGCGGAAAAACCGCGAGCGCAATCGCGGTGCCAATCAACGATTCTGGAAATTGCCAGATCGAATAGGCAAAGCTGAGCGCGCTGACACTGCCGGCGGCGACTTGTAGCGCCAGCGCATTCATCAACACTTGATTCACCCGCACGACGCCGATGGTCACGACGCGCGGTCCGAAGAGACCCGCGACACGCTGCACACCTGTTTCGCGCAGACCGAGCGTGAGAAAATATTTTGCGCCGTGCCGAATCAATCCGGGGACTTGAATCAAGAGGTGCAGCGCCGCACCCGCGACCACGCCATACGCCAAACCGTACACACCCCAGCGCGGCGCGAGAAATATTGTGCCCACGATGATGCCGACGTTGTACAGCACCGCCGCGAGCGTCGGCAGCAAAAAGTGATTGTGCGCGTGCAAGATGCTAGTGAGGGTCCCGCTCACGCCAAAGATGATAGTTGCGACGAGCACGAGCCGCAGCAGGTTCGCGATCAAAACGCGTTGTTGCGCTGCTAAACAGTTCGCCGCGCCGAGATTGCATGGCGCGAGAACATTGTCGACGATGGGCGTCGCGAAGATCATTCCCAAAACGGACAGCAGTGTGACCGCGACAAAAATATCGTTGACCACCGCGCTGGCAAATTTCCACCCCGCGCGTCGCGAGGCTTCGTCGCGCACGAGGTAGCCACTGAATACCGGGATGAACACCGACGCAATCGCGCCGCCCGCAATCACGGAGAAGAGCAAATCGGAAAAGGTCGTCGCCGTGAAAAAGGCGTCGAGGTCACTGCTCGTGCCAAAGGTCTGCGCGAAGAGCCGCCGCTGCACAAGTCCCAAAATCTTGCTGAGAAGAAAACCCGCGGCGACGATGCTCGACGAGATGAGCAGACGTCGGTCCGAAAAAATGGAGCGCGTGAGTAGTTGCCGTGCGCGCGAGCCGAGACCCTTACCTTCGACGGTAGAGGGCAGCGTAGAGTCACGGAGATTCATGCGAGGTGGAAGAACGCTCGAGAAGGTTCAGGGCAGTCTGCGCTCGCGCGACAAGTATGCCAACTGTATCATGGTTGAGGCAGTGATGCCAGCTCACGTTGCGCGTCCGTGAAATTCTTGTTGTACTTGAGTGCGGTGGCGAGCTCTTTGCGCGCTTCGGTGGCGTGTCCCTGCTTTTCGAGCGCGAGTCCTTTGTAATAATGTGACTCTTCGAGGTTATCGCTGCCCTTGAGGGTCAGATCAGCAAGCGCGATCACATCATCATAGCGTCCCACTTGATAGTACGCCTGATAGGGACCAAATTGATACCACAACATCCGCCAGGGCAGGTTCAGCGCACGCGCCTTGTCGAAGGCGGGCGCGGCTTCGGTGTAACGCTTCAGCCCATTCAAACTCGTACCGATGTTGAATTGCGCGAAAGCATCATTCGGATTCGCCGCAACTTCAGCCCGCGCGCGAGTCACGGCTCCCTCGTACATTTTGCCATCGTCCACATCAGTGCCGAGGATGGCTTGGACCAGCGGCGCTTGGTCGTCCTTATACACGATCCAATAAGTGCGATTGAAGGCTTTCCAATTTGAGTCCAGTGTGGCGTAATCGAAAGGCAGGTTCGGACCGAGATAGGTATCCTGCACAATAAATTTCAGATCATCGTACGCCGTGACCAGACGATAATGCCCCATCCAGCCCTCATTCGTTTTTTCTGGAATGAATCCCATTTCGACGACTACGGGGATGCCATTTGAGAGCAGGGTCTTGAGCCGGTCGAGCGTGCCATTCACACGATACATCCCATTCATCCCAACACTCTTGGCATATGCGACCAGCTCCCACGGATTCACATTCTTGTCCATCGGGTCGGGTTTGACGCTCGCCGCGATTTGCTTCTGTGTGTCTGCTTTGCCATAGTAGGTCAAATAGACGTGCATGGTCGTGGGACCACAATTATTAAACCCTTGATAATCGTACTGGAAACCAGCCAATTGTACTATCGGCTGGATTGGCTTGACGTTGACCTGCGGCGCGGTGGTGGGCGTTGGGCGCGCGGCCCTGGGCGTCGGCGTGGGATATTTGAAGAGCTTGCGTGCTTCGGTCGGATTTGCATTTGCGGTCGGTTCGCCCCGCGGGACCACGACGACGATTACTTTAGGGGACGACGGCGCCACTATCACCTGGGGGCTATCCACTTTTGTAGAAGCAAGCTCGGCTTTAGCCGTATTGACCTGCTCGGGTTGAATTCCAAGAATACCGGAGCGCAATGATTCGACGTTTTCCGAAATCGCGGGGATGTGATTGATCAACGCGAACGCGAGCGCGACCCCGCCGAACACAAACACGAGTACGAAGGATAATACAAAATAAACACAACCGAGCTTGAGACCAGCAGACATAGACTTGTTCATTCGCTACAACTACCACCCCATCAGATTTTTACCGCGTGACACGCTATGTAACGAAACAACCGATTCCCTGTTCCGAGAGCGGCTCACGGTTTTTCGAGCTGTGCCAACGCGCGCTGGGCATCTTGGAAATTCTTGTTGTAGCGCAAGGCAATCGCCAATTCCGTTTTTGCTTCGGCGTTGCGCCCGAGTTTCTCGAGCGCCATCGCTTTGTAATAATGCGACTCCTCGAGGTTGTCACTGCCCTTGAGTGTCGCGTCCGCGAGCGCCACCACTTCGGCGTACCGCCCCACTTGCAAGTACGCTTCGTACGGACCAAACTGGTACCACATCATGCGCCAGGGTAATTTACTCAAGCGCGCTTTGTCGAACGCGGACGCGGCTTCGTCGTAACGCTTCAAGCCATCTAGACTGGAGCCGAGATTGAATGCGGCGAAGGGATCGTTGGGAGTCGCGTCAAGCTCACGCTGCGCGCGCGCGGCCGCATTGGCGTACATCTGCGCGTCATTCCAATCATCGCCAATGATGGCGCGCACGATGGCTTCTTGCGCGGGCGTGTATATTACAAAATAGGTGCGATTGAACGCGCGCCAGTCTGCCTCCAACGCGTTGATGTCCACCAACACACCCGGACCATCGTAGGAATCCATGGTGTTGAAATTTTTGCTGTCGTAGCCGGTCACGAGGCGGTAATGTCCCATCCAGCCCTCGTGGGCGCGGGGCGGATCAAAGCCGGTCTCGACCATCAGCGGCAGCCCATTGGAAAGGAACAGCTTGAGGCGGTCGATCGTGCCGTTGACGCGTACGGTCGCGCCCATACCCGCACCGCGCGCGTACGCGGCAAGCTCGGACGGATTTACATTCTTGTCGTCCGGGTCGGGCTTGACCAGCGCGGCGATTTGCAACTGCGGGTCCTTTTTCCCAAAGTACGACATATACATCGCCAGTGTCGTGGGACCACAATTATTCCACCGTTGATAATCATGAGTAATGCCGGTGAGTTGCACCGCTGCTTGAATCGATTTCAGCGCGACGCTCTGGGTCGCGGTCGCCGTGGGTTTGGCAGTAGGTGGCGCGGGCGCGTTCGTATTCGTCTTGGCGGCTTGGGGCGGCGCGTTCGTCGGCGCGGGCGTCAATGAGAGCGCCACCGTTTGCGTCGGACGCGCGGCGGCGACGGAAGTAGGGAGCGGCGTCGGCAAAAATTCCGTGTGCTCCGGCTGCGGCAGGTATCCGAGAACTTTATAGTGCAGCGCCTCGAAACGTTCCGCGCCGAATGGCATACTGCGCGGGAAAGCAAGAGCGAAGGCGAGAACGGCGACGACGAGCGTGAATGCCGCGACGGCGAAAGAGAGCAACCAGATTTTGCGGGATTTGGCAGTGCGGGCGATTGGTGTTTGCATATTTCAACTCGGGGCAATTATCTCCAAGAATCGCGAGTGGTCAAGTCCGCTCACGCTGTTGGACAGACACAAAGGTGAGGTAAGTTACCAGCAAGAACGCAGCAAACATAAAGGTAAAGCCGAGAATCTGCGCGTGACTCAACGGGTGGAGTACGGGCGTCAGCGCATCGTGGAGAATCCGGTACGGATGCAAGACAACGTCCCAACTATTCCAGCGGAGAAAGCGTCCGAGGTAGAGACCCACTCCGGTGAGTCCGACGATGCCAAATACAAAGATCCAACTCGCCGCGCCTCCGACAAATTTTTTGACGAGCGTCTGCATCGTGTTCAAGGAAACCAGCGCCAAAAGCAATCCGGTCCACGCGCAAACAAAAAAGAGCACGGCGTCGTACCACAACGGAACCCCCACTTTTTCGTCAAGGTTGACAAAGTCAGTGACGAGATAAGCCGCATTCGGAAAGAACAAGAGCCAAAGCGCCGAGGGCACAACAAAATTCCACCAATGCGCACGTTCCCGCAGCAAGAGATACGCCACCCACACGCTGCACAGATATGGAACCCACGCCAGAAACAAATTCCACATCAAGAAAAGGTGTAACGCGCTGCGACTCAGATAGACCCTGCCGCCAAAAATAGCGAGCGCCAGCAAGCTCGACAAGAGCAGCGGATACATCAACTGCTGCTTGAAGAAAAAATGCGCGCGAGACAAAAGGCTACTGCGAGTGAACATTACCGGATGCTCCGTTGGACTAACTCGAACTCAAGCCGTTGCATTAGGCTCAACCCTTAAATATTTTTGAAACCAATCGAGCGTGCGCTGCCACGCCTGCTGTGCCGCCGCGGGGCGATATGACTCGCGTGTGTCATTGAAAAAAGCGTGCGGCGCGTGCGGATACAATTCAAGTTCATGTGGAATATTGTTCGCGCGCAAGGTCTGATCGAATTCGCTGACCCACTCGCGTCCCATCCGTCGATCAAGCTCACCATACAAGCCCAGCAGCGGCGCCGAGATTTTCTCCGCTTCTTCAATCGTCGCGGGACGACCGTAGAATGCTACTACCGCGCCGATCAGCCCCTCAGTATCGTACGCCGAAGCCGCGCACGCGAGTCCACCGCCCATACAGAAGCCGACGACGCCAACTTTTTTCGGTTGGACGTTCGCGAGCGAGATCAAGTATTTCGCGGCGGCATGAATTTCTTTGATTGCCTGCGGTCGCCTTAATTGCATCGCCAATTTTTGTGCCTCGTCCGGTTCGGTCGAGGTATGTCCGTGATATAAATCGGGCGAGAGCGTGTAAAAACCTTCACGCGCAAATCGCTGCGCGACGTCGCGGATGTGAGGCACGAGTCCCCACCATTCTTGGATCAGGACAATGCCCGGATAATTTCCAGCGTCGCTCGGTCGCGCGAGCAAGCCCGGGGCGGCACTGCCGTTCGCGGGGAAATTAACGCTGCTCGTAGCAATCTGTGACATCGCCTCTGCCACTCTATTCTTTCACTGAATCTTCCGCCCGCGCAGGATAAGTTATGCGACCACCCTCTACTTTTGCGAACGGCGTCAGTTGGTGCGGCTGTGCGGTCTTGCGACTCGAAATATGGAACGCCTTTACACCTCGCGCCATTAACGCGTCCGCGACGAGCGAGCGATGACAGCGAAAAGGATTTCCTTCCGCGCACATGATCGCGGTGCGGCTGTGCGCGCCGAGCCGCATCAATTCGTTGAGCGCAAGCTCAAACTCCGGCGTCTGCATATAATCGGCATAACCGCGAAAGCTGGTGTTTACCCAGCCGGTGTTGATCGAATCTTTCTGCGGGCGGCGCAATCCGCCAAGCGCCTTCAGATGAATGTAACGAATCCCGTGTTCCGCTAAGGAGCGCGCGAGCGCGTCCTGACTGAACTGTGGATTGGTGCGCGACCTGGGCACGGTGCGGATGTCGGCGAGGGTCTGGATGTTATGCGCTTGCAATAGCTCAATAAATTTTTCGATCGGTCGGGTCGAATGTCCAACCGCAAATATCCGGACGGGTTCGGTTGCAATTTCTTGGGTCACAAATCAGAGAACCGTTCTGCTTGCAAGTTAGCGCAAGTTGCTTACAAGAATATTACGCAGAGGCAAGCGTTGACCTACAGATGACGAGGGACCATTCTTATTGCTCGTCCGTCGTTCCTCCCTCATGCACGGTCAAGCCGTTGTCCATCGCCTCGCGCCACGCTTTCACGCGCTCCCCAATGACTTTTTCATAGCCCTGATCACTCGGCGCGTAATAAATTTTTCCTGCGAGTGCTTTGGGCAAATAATTTTGTACGACAAAGTGCCCGGGGAAATTGTGCGGGTATTGGTAATCTTTGCCGTGACCCAATGCCGCCGCGTCGCGGTTGCCGTCCTTGAGATGATCGGGCACTTCGACTTTGCCCTCGCGTTCCACATCCGCCAGAGCCTCGCCGATCGAGGTCGCGGTATTCGATTTCGGCGCGGTCGCGAGATACAGCACCGCTTGCGCAAGATTGAGTTGAGCTTCGGGCAGCCCGACGAATTGCAGCGCCTGCATCGCGGCGACGGCGACGAGCAGTGCTTGTGGGTCTGCGTTGCCCACATCTTCCGAGGCAAAGATCACGATACGCCGCGCGATGAATTCCGGGTCTTCGCCCGCGTACAACATTTTCGCGAGCCAATAGAGCGCTGCATCCGGATTCGAGCCGCGCATACTTTTGATGAACGCGCTGATGGTGTCGTAATGTTCATCCGCGCTTTTGTCGTACCGCAGCGCGCGACGCTGAATGGATTCTTGCGCGACACTCAGATCAATGTGGACGAGACCTTCAACCTCCGGCGAAGTTGACTCCACCGCGAGTTCAAGCGCATTGAGCGCGCTGCGAATATCGCCGCCCGCGAGTTCGGCGAGATGCTCCAGCGCGTCGTTGGTGATTTCGATGTTGCGAGTGCCATAGCCACGTTCGGGATCGCTCAGCGCGCGTCGCAGCAAGTCAACGGTTTCTTCTTTGGCCAGCGGACGAAATTGGAACACGCGCGAGCGCGAGAGTAGCGGACCAATCACTTCAAAGTACGGGTTCTCCGTCGTCGCGCCAATCAAAATGATCGTGCCATCTTCGACGTGCGGCAGCAGCGCGTCTTGCTGCGCCTTGTTGAAGCGATGGATTTCGTCCACGAGCAAGGTCGTGCGCGTGCCGTAGAGATTGCGCCGCTCTTGCGCTTCCGCCACCACGCGCCGAATATCGGCGACGCCGGCGAGCACCGCGCTCAATTTTTCAAAGTGCGAGGCGGTGCGATTCGCAATGATCGTGGCAAGCGACGTCTTGCCGGTGCCCGGCGGACCCCACAAGATGATGGAGGAAAAAAGTTTGTCACTCTCGATTGCGCGGCGCAGTAATTTGCTGGGTCCGAGAATGTCCTGCTGTCCGATGAATTCGTCGAGCGTGCGCGGGCGCATCCGCGCGGCGAGCGGCTGTTCGCGTTCGCGTTGTTCCTCGCGCGCCTGCGCGAACAGGTCGCGTGTCGCGGCTTTACGCCCCTTGAGAATCTTGCTGCCCATCTGTGGCATAGGGCTGAAAGTAAAAAGGAAAAATGAAAAGTAAAATGGGTTAACGTTTAATGCCCTGTCTTCACGTTTTACGTATCGCCCTCTGCATTTTCATTGTAACATAGCGAGACAGGAGGGTCAAAGAAAAATGAAAACGGTGCGACTTGATTTCCGCACCGTTCCACGACTTGTTTTTATTCAGCCCTATGTTCGAGACGAATAGACCTGAATCGGCAGATCGCCATTTACATCAGGGCGCAAACGCCGCGACAGCGTGCCTCGCACAATCCAATGCGCGGTGCCGTGCAGCGTCCGCACGGTCGGCGTCGAATTTTTTGGAATCTCGACACTGAACGGAAACTCAGCCGGTGTGCCCTGCTGGAATTTTGTGCCACCCGCGAGTTTGTTTTTCACAATGCTGTTGTTGGCGGTATTGCCCTCGTGCGCGGGAACATTTTCCACGCGGAGCAATTCGACGCGAACTTCGCTCACGTCAAAATTGCTCTGGGGATTGATCACGACTTTGCCTTCAATCTTTTCGCCTTCGAGCCAATCCGTTTTGGGAATCGAGAGCGAGACTTGTCGCGACTCGGCATCCGCCACGGCTGGCATTCCACCATCCGTCATCGCGTTCGCGTTCTGGCGGCTCAGTACCAAAATTTCCTGTTCCGTATTGATGTCTTTCGCAAGCTTGCGGTCGAGGGTCGCCTTCACGAGCCATTTCCCCTCAATGATCTTGCCCTTGTACGTCGCGGGCGCATCGGGAGGAATCACCCAATCGAAGGTCCAGGTCTTTTCGGTATTGCCCGGCACGACCCCCTGTTGCATCACGATTTCCTTACTGAATTCCTGGTCATTGGTGGACGTGTTCGTGTTGGTCTCCCAATGATGATCCTCACTATCGTATTCTCTTACGCGCTCTTGATATTTTTCGCGATAGACAAGACCCACGCGTCCCTCTTGCACGCGCACCTCCTTCTGCCCTTTGAGCGTTACGGTGGCGTGAACCGTATCACCCGGAAAATAGGGTTCAGTCGTACGATCGAGCTGCACGGTGAATTGCGCCTGATCTCCTTTTAAAAAATCAAACACGGAAATCTCCTCCCTCCATTAGATTTTTTCATCAGCAATTATTTCAAAGCCGTTGGCTGGACAGCGGAGAATTTTATCACAACGCCGTGAGTCAGCCAAATCAAAAACGGCGAGTATGCTGCCGCCATTCTCGTTCGCGTGGCTCTAAATTATCACCCCTCATACCATTCGCATGCGTCCCTCCGTGCGCGGCAATTCTCGCCCGAGCCAAATCCACCACAGCGGCGTCACGATTACTGAAGTCAGTCCGCCCGGTCCCAAGATGAGCGGCGTAATCTGAAAAATATTTCCGAGGAGGAGCAGTATTAGAAGGATCGAATTCAAAATCGCGACATAGCCGAGATTGCGCGGCAACGCGGCGGAGCGCAGAATCAACCAGCCGAAGACGAATGAGGCGATTGCGAAAACGCCAAACGCGGCAAGTCCGGCGGGATCGACTTGGGATAAAAATTGATAGCCCGCCGGCAGCGCGGTGACGGTGTCCAGCGCGACCGGCGCGCGGCTGACCAACAGCGCGTGATAAAATCCGTCCGCCATCGTTGCGCCACCGGAGGCGGCACCGATCAACATCCCCCACAACGCGAATCCTTCGCTGGCGCTGCGCGTGCGTTGATAGAGCGCAACCCAGACCGCGCCGCCCAGCGCGCCGCCCAGCGCCAGCAGCAACCACGACACTGCCCTCGCGGGATCGTCCGGCGTCTTGGAGACGAACAGAAAGACGACGGCATAAACAATCGACAGCACTCCGGACGCAATCGCGGCGAACGATGCGAAACGGGTGAACGGGTCTCTCATCATAAATCTCCTTGTAGAAATGATTTGTTCAAGAAAACGAAAAATCCGCGCGACTCACGACGCGTCCGCTCGCGCCATCAACGCTTCATTCACCTGCCGATACGCCACGCGCAAATATTCTTCAACGCGGCGATAGTCGGCTTCGACATCTTGAGATTGTTTGCTGGTGA
>JBBSHK010000065.1:0-9794 GCA_038253185.1 Anaerolineae bacterium
CCCGTGCCGATCGCCCAGATTGGCTCGTACGCGAAAATCAAATGGCGCGCTTCGTGCGCGCTCAGCCCCTCCACTGCCGCGCGCACTTGCCCGCCGACGAATTCATGCGTCACGCCCGTTTCATTGTGCTGGAGATTTTCGCCGACGCAAATAATTGGTTTCAGCCGATGGTGCAGCGCCGCGCGTATTTTTTTATTCACAACCTCATCGGTCTCGCCAAAAAATTGGCGGCGCTCGGAATGACCGATTATCACATACTCCGCCAGTCCGACCAGCATCGCCGCAGAAATTTCTCCGGTGAACGCGCCTTTCGTTTCAAAATACATATTCTGCGCGCCAACTCCGATCCCACTGCCGCGCACCAATTCACTCACGCGCGCGAGAGCAATGAACGGCGGACACACCACGATCTCGACGCGACCGCTTGACACCAAACGCGCGCATTCGTCGCGCAGCGCGCTCGCGAGTTCACTCGCCGATTCGAGCGTCGTATACATTTTCCAGTTGCCTGCGATGATGGGAGTTCGCAACATTTTTGATTTTTGATTTTTGATTTATGATTTGGAAATTTCAATCTGGAATCCGCAATCCGCAATTCTTCAATGGTCCGCGACCCACCTCAAATGCCACGCGTACGCGCCGAGCGCCAGCGTGAGCAGATACAAGTCGCGCGCGTAAATGTGCAAGCCCGCGATCCCACGCAATACTGACGGCGCAGCTTGAATCGTTTGCAGGTCGAGCGGGAGAAAAACGATCGCCACAATGAAAATCATCAACGCGATGCCGCCGCTTGCCGCAATCGGTTTTGCCGGACTATCCGCCGCGCCGAACTCCTCGTACAGCCAGTGCATATGCCGCACGTAATAAAACAAAGCATGAATCAAAATCGCGACGAGCGTGTAGGTGTAAATATCTTTCAGGAGAATGTACGCGGCGTCGAGGTCGAATGCGGTGAGTAACAGAAGCAAGAGAAACACGACAACGTTGGTGAGGATCGAGAGCGCCATACCCTGACCGGCAGCGATGGCGAATGCGCCGACGGGTCGTGGAAACTTCTCAGGACGCGCGAGGGACGCGGGCAAAATAAAGGCGAGCGCGTTACCACTGAGCGACACCAGCACCGCCGCAATCGCGAGCGCCCACTGTTCACCCGTCGCGCGGCGCGGAAAAAATTGCGACATTGCCCACGCTTCTTCCGCGATCAAGAGGCTCAGCGCGAACGCGGCAGCGAGCATAAACTCGCCGTGACGGCGCAGTGTGCGACGCGCGTCCGCCGCAGTAAATTGTTTATGCAGTGGAGGATTTCCCATGCGGCGCGCGGATTATAGCACAACTCACCGGATGAATTACGCGAAAAGGATTACGGCGAACGCGCGACCAGAATTTTATCAGTGCCTGATTCCGCGCCCCACACTTCGCCCGCGCGTCCGAGCAATTGTCGCACACTCGCGTTCGCGGTAGGAATCGGAAATACCTGAAACGATTCGCGTGCGGGATCAAAACGCACCCACGCGTTCGCGCCGAAATCGGTCAGCCACACGAAATCGCGTTCATCCACGTACACCGCATAAGGCATCGGCTGCGCGCCCCGCAATTTCCACTCGCGCCAGGCATTCGTCGGCGGATCGTACAGTCCGACTTGCCCCGCGTTCCATTCGCTCACCCAAATCCGCCCACGCGAGTCCGACCACACGCGACGCGCGCCCTGACCGCGTGTGGGTGGCTCGATCACCGTCGCCGCGCCGCTGTTTGTATCAATGCGCGCAATGTAACTCCCCGCGAGCGAGGCGTAGTAAATGTCGCCGGATGGAGTTGTGGTAATGCCGTACGGTCCAACGCCGCGCGGCGCGTCGAATACTTGGACTTGTCCGACGCGCGGATCGAGTCGTCCATAGATGCCGCTCTGTCCGGTGAACCACAACACACCATTCTTATCAAAGGTCGCGGTGTTGAGGTTCGCGTGCGCGCGATTCGTGGGTAGAGGAAAGCGCTGCACCTCGTTCGTGTTCGGGTCGACGCGCACGATCGCATTCAGACCACCGTCCGTAATCCACGGCGCGCCGTCCGGTCCCACGATAACGCCGTGAGGCGCAGAGCCGCTGCCTAATTTTATTTGTTGCGTCGCGCCGGTTTTCGGATTGAGCCGTCCGAGTTCGCCCGCGGTCTGCGCGGTGTACCAAATTGTTCCGTCGGGCGCGGGCGCGACATCGTGCGGGTGCGAGCCGCGCGGCACCTCGTATTCTTGCAGCGTCACAGACGCATTCGCGGTCGCGGTTGGAATGAGCGCGGCGACGTTGGTTGCACTAATCGTTGTGTTTTGAAGAACTGCCGTCGCGCCAGTCGGATTGGTTGAGGTGTTTTGAATTCCCACCGTTACGGTTGGCGGCGCGGACATGATGGGCGGCGCGGTAACATTGTTCGAAGACAATGACGCGCAGCCAATTAGATGCGCGGCAAGGAATGAGGCGAGAAAAAATTTATACATGCTTTTATTGATCTAAGCTTTCAACGAGAAAACCCGCTCAGGCACATGACCTGAGCGGGCTATCGTTACTTGCGCTTGTACTCAAACTTGTTTAGCTGGCTTGCTTCTTATCCGCCTCGTAGCGTCCCATCAACTCTTCCTTGCGTTGCGAGGCAGCTTGCTTGCCGGCATCGATTGCTTCTTGCAAGCGAGACTTTTGCTCTTCCAGCGCGAGTCGGCTGCGTTCCTGCGTCTCCGTCGCGCGGCGCTTTGCCTCTTCTGCCGCGTCCTTCGCGCGCTGCGAACCCTGATCAGCCATTTGCTGCGCGCGGTCGCGCGCCTCACTGGTCAATTCTTCGCCGCGCCCGCGCAACTCAATCCCCTTATCGCGCAAAGTCTCGCGCACTTCGTCGCCTGACGCGGGCGCCAACAGTAAAGCCGCTGCCGCACCCACCATACCTCCAAGCAAAAACCCGGTCAAAAACTCCCAACCACGATTATCCTCACTCATTATGCTGCTCCTTTCTATTAGCAAATTTTTGCCACAGAACTCTGTATTGTCGAGGGCAATCCGCCCCAGCCCACTGCAATTTACTTTTCGCGTCCGGCAATAACCTTGAGCGCCGCCGCGACTCCGGTTGCGAAACTCGAGACCTTCACCAGCGGCGAGACCACATTTTCGCTCATAAAGGTGGTCGTGCCGCGCACGGTACGTACCGTTTCATCTGCCGAATGTAGAATTGGCTTGACGTCATCGCGTAGCATCTTGGCGAGGTTGCGAACTTCCCAGATCAGGATGATCAAGATAGCGACGACAGCAATCGATTCTAACGCCAGAAAAATAATGGCAACATCGCGCAGGGTGGCTACGATGTCAGACATTCAACCTCGCTTTTTTCCAAAGGCAGTGCCTCGAGACAGCTCGATTATAGCACAAAAAAAACTTGGCGCAATGAACGCGCTCTATCTAACGAAAGGTATGTGCCTTTATTACGAAACACAGGGCTTGGGCGGAATAAAGACGCGTGGAACGGACGACAAACTAGCGCCTGTCTGCAAATCTTTCGATGAGAGTAGACCAAATTACATTTCTGGCTCTGTGGAATCGAACTAAACAGATATTCCACCTTTTGCAGACAGGCGCTACCGCGCTTGCCGCCACACCGCGCGAGTCAGTAACAGCGCGAGTAGACTCACCGCGCTCGCCTCGATCACACTGACCGAACCCACCAGCAGCAGGGTGAATCCAAACAGCTTGCTGAGAATTTGTCCGAGCGCAAAGCCGATCAGCGCGACGGGCCAATACACGCCGAGTGCCAGCCAGCCGCGCCCAAAGATAAAATAAAACGCGACCCCGTACAAGGAGGCGAGCAGAAGAGAGAGGAGCAGAAAAGGTGGAATTAAGAAAGGCAAGTTAGGCATTGGAAAGCAACGCGTTTCGCCGCGCCATTCAGCTCGACTGTAACAGCGCGCCTGCAGCACGCCGGGACTGCTCGCTAAAATCGCGGATTGCCGGCGTATGCTCGCGATAGTGCTCAAAGGAATCACCGGCGATGCATTGCCACAAGGGCTCACTCTTTTGCCAGAAGGGTATGACGTATCTTTCAAAGCGATGCGCGTCCATCAAGTCCTCTTCGGTCAAGGTCTGCACCAATTGAAACAGACGCTCAAAGACGCGATGAGATTCGCCGAGAATATCCTCTATCGTGCGATCTTTATTCTCTTTATAAATGATCGCGTTACGCTGATCGACGTCCAGCAAATCGCGATGGGTCGCGACTGTCACCTTGCCGCGCACCGCCGCTTCCAGCCAATTCAATAGCCACCGCTCGTAATATGCGACGTGACCGATGGTATCTTTGACCGACCAGCCATCGTGCAAAGCAGGTTCGGTCATCTGATTCAGATCGACCTGAGCGAGCAGCGCGTCCCAGCGCGCCCGTTCCATTCGCATCGTGTCCAATAGTTCGCGCTTGTTCATTTTATCCCCCGTCAAAATTCATTGCCGCTGTGAAGGAGCATTCATCTGTTCGAGCCACGCGCGCAAGCTCGGCTCGTGCTCGTCGTGATAGTGTCCATACGAACTGGCGAGTACCGCCGAGAGCGGTTCCCCTTCCATCCAGTCGAATCGGTTGGCATCGGCGAGTTCCTCTTCCGACAACGCCTCCGCCGAGTTGATGACCTGCTGAAACACTTGACGCCACTCACGCAGCACCTCCTCGACGGAGCGATTGCGATTCGTTTCAAAAATTCGCGCGTTCACGCGGTCAACTTCTTCAGCATCCCAATTTGGGAGTTGAGGCGTCTCACCGCGCTTTGCCGCTTGCAAGCGCGCGACCGTGCGCCGCTGCCACGCCGTGAGATGTGCGATCACATCCTTGAAAGAATATTCACCGGTCGCGCCCGGCTGATTCAGCCGCTCCACGCCGGCTTGCGCCAACATCTCTTCATAACGCGCCCGTTCCGTTTGCAATGCCCCGATGATTTCACTCTTGTTCATTTTCTACACTCCTGACTTTGCCCCTGTTGATGGGGAATTAAATCCGCGCGCATCGTCCACGCAGTTCCGTTTCGCGCGACGCGCTCAAAACCGTGCCGTTCGTACAGCCGCCGCGCCGGATTGTTTTCATCGACGCTGAGACTCACTGCCTCGAATCCCGCGCGGCGCGCCTGTTCCAACAACGCCGAAAGCAAATCGCTGCCAATCCCGCGGCTGCGATACGCCGGCGCAACTGCGAGCGTGATTTCTGGAATCGTCGCATCAATAAAGCCATAGCCCGGCTCATCGGCGGCGAACAGCCGATACCACGTCGCGCCGATTGGTTCAGCATCCGCTTTGACCGCAATCAAACCGCTGTCGCCCGCGCGTCCCCACTCCTTGATGTAACGCGCGAGTTTTGTATCTGCCAGCGCGGAATGAAAAGGGGGACGTCGCGCGCCCGCGCGCCAGAACGCCGCCTCGTACAACATCAGCTTCATAAAGTCAGCATCAGCGCGAGTCGCGCGGCGAATTTTCCAATCGTGCAGCATACGCCTGATAAAACGAAGCGGGCACAAGACCCGCCCCTACAACGACGATTCAATAATCCCGCCGCCGAGACACATCGCGTCGCGATAAAACACGACCGCTTGCCCGGGCGCAATGTCGCGCAGCGGTCGCTCAAATGTCACGCGCGCCCTGAATATTTCTCCTTCTTCTGCCAGCCTGAGCGGAGTCACTGTCGCATTCACCTCTTGCGCGCGATAGCGAATCTTGGCGCTGACCTGAATCGGGTCGGTGGGCGCGCGCGGCGAAATCCAATGCACCTCACGCGCGATGAGTTCGCGTCGTCCCAATTCCTCTTCGCGCCCGACGACGACCGCGTTGCGCGCGGTGTTGAGACCAAGGACGAACAATGGCTCACCTACCGCGACACCTAAACCTTTGCGCTGACCGATGGTATAGAATGGCAAGCCCGAATGTTGACCCAGCTCGCGTCCGGTGGTATCGAGAATAGGTCCCGGCACAAGAGATTCGGGAATATTGCGTTTCAAAAAGTTGCGATAGTTCCCGTCTGCGATGAAACACAAATCCTGCGACTCGTCCTTGTTCGATACGCGCAGATTAAAACGCCGCGCCAGCTCGCGCGTTTGCTCTTTGGTAAATTTGCCGAGCGGGAACAGCGAGCGCGACAATTGTTCCTGTGTCAGCGTGTGCAACGCGTACGATTGATCTTTTTTCGGATCAACGCCCTTGAGCAATTCGAATTCGCCATTCGTCTCACGAATGCGCGCGTAATGTCCGGTCGCGAGATAGTCCGCGCCGAGCGCGTGTGCTTTCGCCATCAGCGTGCCGAATTTTACAAAACGATTGCATTGCAAACAGGGGTTCGGCGTGATGCCGCTGGCGTAGCCATTCAAGAAAAAATCGACGACGCGCGTTTTGAATTCTTCTTCGACATTCAACAGATAAAAAGGAACGCCGAGCCGCTGACACACAGCGCGCGCGTCCGCCACGGCTTCGGGCGAGCAGCACTTGTTCGGGAGCAAGCCGTCGCCCTCTTCCGCCCACATCCGCATCATCAAGCCGACGACGTCATAACCGCGCTCTTGCAAAAGCGCGGCGGTGGTCGAGCTATCTACTCCGCCGCTCATCGCGACGGCAACACGAATTTTGTCCATTGGTATCACTGACCGAAGACGGACGACCACAGAATTACTCTTTTCGTCTGCTGTCTATCATCTGCCGTCTGCCGTCTCCCTCACATTCCCGCGCCCGCGCTTGCCTCCGCGCCTTTTGCGCCGCCGCGCGCCGCGAGCTCACGGTCCAGAATCAACAGCGCGCTGCCGTTATTGCCAATCATTTTTAATTGCTCGACGATATTACTCGCCGTCTTTTCCTCTTCCACCTGTTCCGAAATAAACCACTGCAGCAAGACCTGCGTGGCGTAATCGTTCTCGCGTACCGCGAGCGCGTACAAATTGTTGATCATTCCCGTGACGGCTTGCTCATGCGCCAGCGCCTGTTGAAAAATATCGAGTGTCGATTGAAATTCCGACGGCGGCTGATCGATCGCCGTCAAGATCGCGCGCCCGCCGCGATCATTCACGAAATCAAAAAGTTTCAGCGCGTGCAGCACTTCTTCCTGATACTGCACCCGCATCCAACCCGCAAAGCCCGGCAAGTTCGACGACTCGCAATAAGATGACATCGAGAGATAGAGATATGCCGAATAAAATTCTTGCTTGATCTGTTCATTGATCGCAGCTTGCATAGCTTGACTTAACATTTTTCTCCTTGATATCAACTCTCAAATTGGCACGCGTTCTCCGCGCAGCCGCTCAATCGTGTTCGGAATAATTTCTAACGCGCGCTCGATCTCTTCGTCCGTATTCTCGCGACCCAACGTGACGCGCAGCGCGCCGCGCGCCAGTTCAGGCGAATAGCCCATCGCCGCGAGCACGTGCGATGGTTCCAATGAACCTGCCGTGCATGCCGAGCCAGTCGAGGCCGCGACGCCGGCGAGGTCGAGGGCGAACACCATTTCGTCGCCAATCGCGCCGGGGATAACAAAACTCGCGTGACCCGGCAAACGCTGCGTCGGATGACCGGTCAACTCCGCGCCGACCACCGATTCCAAAATTCCTTCGACCACCCGCTCGCGGATTGTGCGCAATTTCGCGTTTATATTTTCGCGTTCGCGCTGCGCGATTTCTAACGCTTTGGCGAATCCGACGAGGTACGGCACATTTTCGGTTCCGGCGCGGCGACCGCGCTCGTGACTGCCGCCGGTCTGCGTCGGCAAAATTTTTACGCCGGGGCGAATGTACAAAACCCCTACACCTTTCGGTCCGTGAAACTTGTGCGCGCCGAGCGACATCAGATCAACCTGCAAACTTTCCACATTCAACTCGCAGTATCCTCCTGCTTGCACCGCGTCGGTGTGAAAATAAATGTTGCGCGAGCGCGCGATTTTGCCAATCTCCGCCAGCGGCTCAATCGTGCCGACCTCGTTATTCGCGTACATCACGCTGATGAGAATTGTACGGTCGGTGATCGCACGCGCGATGTCGTCGGGATCGACGCTGCCGTACCGATTCACCGGTACGCGCGTGATCTCGAAACCAAACTCGCGTTCCAACTGCGCGCACGTGTTCAAAATCGCGTGATGCTCAATCCGCGTGGTAATGATG
Organism: Anaerolineae bacterium; assembly: GCA_038253185.1. Lineage (GTDB taxonomy): Bacteria > Chloroflexota > Anaerolineae > UBA4142 > SHND01 > JBBSHK01. The sequence goes on from JBBSHK010000065.1 coordinate 8,138, forward strand.
TGATTACCGCGCGCGCGATTGGCGAACGCGATCCCGCGCAGCGCGAGATTGTCCGCTTCCGTCCCATTCGCGGTAAAAACAATATCGCGCGGTGACGCGCGCAAAATATCCGCGACCGTCTGGCGCGATTCGTCCACCGCCGCAAGCGCGCGCTGACCGTAGCGATGCAGCGACGACGGATTACCAAATACCTCGCCGAAATAGGGCAGCATCGCCTCGCGCACGCGCGCATCGACCGGCGTAGTAGCAGAGTGATCGAGATAGATAGCGGGCATTCTATGGTTTTGCATTCTTGAACATTACACTCCGATCATACTGGGAGTCAGGTTGCAAAGTGGATACATACGTGTTACTGCTGAACTACTTTTTGGATCCCGTCCGAAAGTTGTTTGAGAAATGTTGGAAGGATAATCGGGTTCGATAATGCTTCAATAACTTTCTTCCCACTACATATATCAATAACTTGGTCCCTCAAAATGTTACGATAACTGCTTTCAAAGTTGAGGTCAAGTGAAAGTGAATTGTGAATTTCAGTTAATTGATTAAGGTAGAGTAAACTAAGGGTATAGGCTTCAAGATCGGACTGTAGGGCTGCTAAATGTGGATAGCTATGTCGTTCCTGAAATGTCACGTTTATTGCTGCTATTGTTGGAAACATAATAAATGTTGCATTCCCTCCTTTGTCGCTTCTGGCATTAAAGTCAGCAACTACTTGGCTGTGCCTAACCTCCCCTGCAAGGGCTTCAGTGCTCCCCCTCTCTTTTATTGCCTTGTTTTTTTGAGTAGTGTAAAGATTGTATAGGGCGCTAAAAATTGCGCCCATGAGCCCACCACCGATTAATGATGCCAGCATTTGTTCAAGCATAATTCCTCTCCTACCCAAACGTTGAAAATGCGACGATATAGGATGAGACTTACACAATGACTATCCTTTGCAATAACGCTTATAAGTTAATGTCTGTACCTGCTGCTCTAGCTTGTTCGATGGTATTTACCAAGCGGTTCAGAAAAACTTCGACGAACTTTTCATCTACACCGCTCCTGTGCGCAATATCTTTGAAAATGATGCTCTTATCTTCACGCTGTTTGACTCGTAAGAGTATCTCTCGACTGTATGGGATCAATGCTATATCCAAAATTTCAAGGACTCGATTGTTCCATTGCCAACCAAGAATCCGGTTGATTGAATCGGTTGCACCGAATGTGTCGTCCTTCACGAAATTGCTAAATTCATTGGTGAGAATCATGAAGAAAAGAAGGTCGTCCACATTCTTTAAATTTTCTCCAATAAAACCTAATCTTGCCTCATATCCCTCCGCCATAACACCGATTGCAGAAGGGTTTCGCTTTGCGAGATCAGTAACCTTGACACCTTTGCTCATGAGCAGCATATGTAAGTAAGTGACAGCAAGTACCTGGCCATAGGTGTCTTTTGGCATTTGATTGAACCAATGCTTGAATATTTTTTCTGCCACTATTCTCAAGGTTGCAGGCGATTGTTTAACCAATGTAGCAAAAGTATCTTGCGGAATCCGCAGGTCTTTACGGAGTCGTTCCAGTTCTTCTATCTGAAACTGAGTTGGTCGGTAAGTCGGTTCAAGGGCTTTAACCCATCCTGCATCAAACAGACCCATATTAATACTCCTTGATAACTCTA
>JBBSHK010000066.1:0-9624 GCA_038253185.1 Anaerolineae bacterium
ATTCATTCGATAACCTCCAGCATGGGTTTCGGGTCAACAACGCATCAAGCACGGCGGTGCTGATCGGTATAATGTTTGGTGCGTCAAGTATGTTACCGCCATCGTGAAGAATTAGGCAGGATTGAGATCGCAGGCGAGCATATCGTCGATGGTTTCGCGGCGGCGCAGCAGACGCGCTTGTCCCGCGCGCACGAGCACAACCGCTGGGCGCGGGATCAGGTTGTAATTACTCGCCATCGGCAATTGGTACGCACCGGCGTTCGGGAGGGCGAGCAGGTCACCTCGTTCCAGCGTCGGCAATTTGATTGAATCAATCAAGACGTCGCCCTGCTCGCAATAACGACCGGCGATAGCATAAGCACGCGCGGTGGGTGCATTGAATGTGTTCGCGAGCCGCGCGGTATAACGCGCGCCATAAAGCGCTGGACGAATGTTATCACCCATCCCGCCGTCGACAGAAGCGTAGGTGCGTTCGGCAGAAATCGTTTTGATTGAACCGACGCGGTAGAGTGACACTGCGGCGCGCGCAATCAACGCGCGCCCCGGCTCGAGCAGCAATTTTACTTTCGGTGAAAGCGCGCGGGTGTCCAGCCCTGCGCGCAGCGCGGCGCAAAGATTCTCCGCCAAATCATCGACGGGAATGGATTGCTGTTCCGGCGTGTACGCGACCCCCCAACCGCCGCCAATATCCAATTCCTGTAACTCGAATCCGAAACGGTCGCGCCAGTCTGCCGCCAAATCGAGCGCGCGCTCCAGCGCGTGGACAATCGCCTGCACCTCGAATATTTGAGAACCGATGTGAAGATGCAGCCCGACCACTTGCAAATTTGAATGGCGCGCGATTGCGCGATAGCCGCGTTCCGCTTCGCCGTTCGCCACACCCAGACCAAATTTCGAGTCGGCAACTCCGGTCGTGAGATAGCGGTGCGTATGTGGATCAATGTCAGGCGACAATCGAATGAGCAGTCGCGGCGAACGCGCCAGTCCATGCGCGAGCGCGGCGATAATCGGAATTTCGTCGGGATTGTCAACGACGATATGCTCCACATTCATTTCCAACGCGCAGCGAATCTCGGCGTGAGTTTTGTTATTGCCGTGCAGATAAATGCGCGCGGGATCAAAATCAGCGCGCCGCGCGATTTCCAATTCACCTTCCGAAGTGACATCCAGCCCGAGCTCAAGGTCACGGTACAGGTCCGCGAGAAATGGCGAGAAATATGCTTTGGTGGCGTAGAGGAGGGTCGAGTTATTCCAGCGCGTTTCAAAGGCGTCGCGCGCGCGACGCGCCTGCGCGCGCAAGGTCACCTCGTCAAAGACATAAAGCGGGGTCCCAAACTCGCGCGCGAGTTCAACCGTGTCACAGCCGCCCAGTTCGAGGTGGTCTGCTGCGTTCGCCGCAGCCGTCATCGGAAATAATTCGTCGGGAGACACTCGAGCGATTATAGATTAAAGCGGACGCGTGTCAACCAATTGCCAGTGTGTTTACAGCGTCAGTGAATAAATATATACTCGCCTTGCGAGCGCGGAATGAATCTCGCAAACTCACGCTTGGATTAAATGAAAGGCTGATGAATTCACCGCTCGGCACCTGAAAAAAATGGCGACGCTGCAAATCGAAACAGAGAAACCGGCGCATCCATTGCGGCGGCTCGACTATTTGACGCTGAACGCATACTGGCTGGCGTTGTCGTACACTTCCAACTCGTTGGGTCCGATTATTTTCCCCACGCTGGTTGCGGCGCTCGTGCCGGATTATCAAAAAGGGAGCGCGCTCGGCGTGCTCTCGTCAGTGGGACTCATCGTCGCGCTCATGGTGCAACCGATTGCCGGCGCGTGGACCGACAAGCATACGACGCGCTGGGGTCGTCGTCGCCCGTTCATCGTCGGCGGGACACTGCTCGACGTGGTATTTATTGTGGCGATTGCGCTGTCGGGAAATTATGTAGCGCTGCTGGTCGCTGCCACGCTGCTGCAATTTTCCTCGAACCTCGCGCATGGACCCTATCAGGGCTATATCCCCGAACTCGTGCCTCCCAGCAAACGCGGCGCGGGGAGGGGCGTCAAGCAATTTCTAGAAATCGTGGGCATTATCCTCGCGTCACAGTCGACGGGCTATTTGGTGGGACACGGACAAATACTCGCGGCGCTCGGCGCGATCATTTTCTTTTTATTATTCTCGATGATCGTGACGGCGGTGTTCGTCTCAGAACAGCCGTTTGAAGGAGCGCCGCCGGTTTCGCCGGCAAAGCCCGAGTTGGAGACGCGCCGCGCCGGCGGCGCGAGTGATTACTTGCGCGCCTTGTTCCACAGTCGCGATTTTTCCTTGTGGCTTGTTTCGCGACTTTTCATCCTGCTCGGCGCGGGGTTGGTTCGGAATTACGCCCTGTTTTTTTTGCATGACGTTTTGGAGCTGCCCAATCCGGCGAGCGCGGTAGGCAGCTTGCTGGCAGTGATTGCGATCGCGATCGCGGTGGTCGTTTACCCGGCAGGTATTTTGAGCGATCGGCTCGGACGCAAGCCGCTGGTGATCGCGTCGGGGCTGCTCGGAGCCGCGGGCGCGCTGTTGTTGATCACTGCCACGAATTTGACGCAGGTCCTGATCTATGGCGGCATTGTGGGAGTCAGCATCGGCATTTTTCTCAGCGTGAACTGGGCGTGGGCGACGGACTTGATTCCCGCGGAAGGGGGAGGGCGTTTTCTCGGTATCTCGAATATCGCGACGGCAGGTTCGGGAGTGCTGGCGGCGGGCGGGGGATTTTTGCTGGACTATTTTAATGCCCAGTCTCACAACCTGGGTTATACCGCGTTGTTTCTCGCGGCGGCGCTCTGCTACGCGCTGGGTACCGCGATCGCTTTTGGGGTCAAGGATACAGGAGCCACTCGCGCCCCGTCCACCATCGTCGCGGTCGAGGAGGACGCTCTTTCAAATTGAACACCAACGCGCGGCTGGAGAAGATGTAATTCTATGACACAAAAACCGGCGGACAAATATTGTCCGCCATTCTGTTTTTGTTTTCGCGTTCATGCTTCCGGCTCGTGTCGCTCAGTTGATCTGCCGCGCACTCGCGCGAGAATATGTCCGCGATTTTCTTGCCAAAGATGAAACAAGGTCGGTAAGCCCGGAACGACAAAGGCAACGGCGACGATGACCAAAAAGTAGCGGTCGAGCACCTCTTTTGGAATAAACGCGCCGAGCGCAAAGCCAGCGAGCGTCACGCCTATGCCCCACAGCGCCGCTCCCAATAAATTGAAAAAGAAAAATGTGCGATACGGCATCGATACCGCGCCGGCGACAATAGGCGCGAAGGTGCGGATGAACGGCATAAAGCGCGCGAGCACAATCGTAATCGGACCATACCGGTCATAAAATTGTCTTGCCTTCTGCAGGTTCTGCGGTTTGAAAAAGCGCGATTCAGGACGGCTAAAAATGGGCGGACCTACTTTGTTGCCGAACCAATATCCGACATTGTCCCCCAGCACCGCGCAAATCGCTACGCCCGCGAGCAGAATCCAGATGTTAAAGATACCCTTGTACGCGACCAACCCCGCCGTAAGCAAGAGACTGTCGCCGGGCAAGAAGAAACCAAAGAACAGACCGGACTCGGCGAAGACGAATGCCATAACCACAAACATGCCGAATGGACCAAGAGCTTCGAGATAAGTTTCAGGGTGCAGTAGAAAATCCATCATTGACCTTTCTAAAAAAAATGAACTTGCCCAAAATACAAAGGACGGAGAACGAACGCTGTTGTGTGGTCGTCCTCCGTCCTCGCTAGTGCGTCATTTCCATCAACCGGCGGGCGTTTCGGTCGCGGTCGGTTTGGCCCCGGGTTTCGCAGTGGGTCCGGCTTTGACCTGAACGACGGGCAGTGAATTCAGATCGCCACTTGTCACTTTCAAAAATTCTGCGCTCACCCAACCGAGGTTGGTGCTGCCGGGCAATTGGACTTGCACCCAAGTACTGTCGGCATTTCGACCGACGGCGGTGACTGTAGTCGCGGTCGCGAGTTTTCCAATAATTGCAAACGTAGTGCCGGGACCGGCGCGTACGCGAACGGTGTCGGTGGTTGTCACCGTCACTACGCCCGAAGTGGGCGTCGTTCCGGCAGCGGTCGTCGGCACTGCGGTTGACACTACCACGAGCGTGTCGGTCGGTAGAGCAGCTTCGGTTGGGGTTGGCGTAACGCGCGAGGCCACTTGGGTTACCGTCGCCGTCCCCGCGTTACCGGGAACAAACGGCAATCCTCTTACAAAGAAAAATAGCACCGCTGCACACAACGACAACACAATCGCTCCCAGCGCAAACGGCAACCACGAGCGTCCACCCGCCGGAGCGTTAACGAACGCGCTGTTTCGGACAGGACGAGGCGCGAGACCTGCCGGGCGGTCCACTACCGGTTCGCCCGCTTCCGCTGGACGTACATAGGTCGGAACATTGTCAGGAGTCACCGGTGTAGGATTGATGCCGGAAGCCATCACGGTGGTCGCGCCTGCCGCTGCCGCCCCCGCCAGTGCGCCTCCCGCTGCGGCGCTAGTGGCAGCGGTCGCTGGGGCAGGTTCCACCGGAGTCACGATAGGTGGAGGGGGTTCGACCGCCGGCGCGGGACGCGGCGGAGTCCCGGGCATCCACTCGGTGCCATTGAAATACAGCCAGCGACCGGTGCCGGGTTCGAGCGACCAAAAAGTTCCGCGGTCGTCCTGCACCATCAATTTCGCCAATTCTTCCTGATACTGCTCTTCGCTTAATGCCTCGCCGCGTTGCACACGCGCCTGCAGTTCGCGAAACTTTTCTTCCGCTTCAGCAAAATTCATAATTCAACTCCTCAATCGGCGATGGACGAAGGACGGAGGCGTTATTGTCCATGCCCCTGTTATGGATCGTTCGTCGTTCGTCATCTAATTTAGATGTCCACCCGCTGTCCGAGAGTTGGCGCAATCGCGCTCTTGACGCCCAGCCCTCGCAGACCTTCAACCAATGCTTCCGCCTGATTGGGTTCACCGTGTACGGCAAAAGCTCCTTTCAAATTTCGCGCGATCGGTCGCACCCAATCGAGCAACTGGTTACGATCGGCGTGCGCCGAAAAACCGTCGGCTCGCGCAACCTGTGCCCGCACATTATATTCATCGCCAAAAATTCGAATGCGCTTGGCGCCATCCTCAATGCGACGCCCCAATGTATTTTCTGCTTGATAGCCGACGAACAATATAGTATTGCGTTCGTCCTCGATATTATTTTTCACATGATGCAAAATGCGACCGGCTTCGACCATCCCGTTCGAGGCGACAATGACTGCGGCGCCGGGAGTGTGATTAATTTCTTTCGACGCTTCAACGCTGCGGGTATAAGTCAATTCGCGAAATCCCCAAGGGTCTTCGTGTTGCTCCATAAACGTGCAGGTCTCTTCATCAAAATCTTCTGGGTGCATTCTAAAAATATCCGTGGCGTCGATCGCGAGCGGCGAGTCAACAAAAATCGGTAGCGGGTGCAACTCGCCCGCGTCGATGGAACGATGCAACGAATAAACGACCTCTTGCGTTCGTTCCACCGCGAATGCCGGAATGATGGTTTTGCCGCCGCGCGCCGCGGTCTCTTTCACAATTTGCGCCAGTTCGTGCTCGGACTGTGGCAGCGGCGGGTGCACGCGATCACCGTAAGTGCTTTCGATAATCAAATAGTCGAGCGGCGGCGCGGGATGCGGGTCGCGCAAAATCAACGCGCCTTTGAAGCCGAGATCGCCGGTAAAGCCGAGTCGCACGCTGCGTCCTGCCTCGTGCAATTCGAGGACAGTTATTGCCGAACCGAGAATATGCCCCGCGTCATAAAATACCGCACGCGCCCGCGCGCGCTCGAGTTCGAATTCCCAATCGTACGAGCGCGTGCTGAACGCCTTGATCGCTTCTTCGGCGTCGATGTGCGTATAGAGCGGCTTGATCTCGGGCAGTCCGCGGGCGTGATGCTTTTTGTTAAGGTATGCCGCGTCTTGCTCCTGAATCTTTGCGGCGTCGCGCAGCATAATGCGGGTGAGATCATGCGTCGCCGGCGTGCAAATGATTTCGCCTGCGTAACCGTTCCTTGTTAAGGTAGGCAAATTGCCGGAATGATCGATGTGCGCATGCGAGAGCAAAACGTAATTGATCGTGCGCGCATCGAAAGGTAGGTGCGCGTTACGCTCATTCGCCTCGGCGCGATGTCCCTGCATCAACCCGCAATCGAGCAGAATCCGCGCGCCCGCGGTTTCGACCAAATGCATCGAGCCGGTGACCTGGCGCGCCGCCCCATTAAACGTAATATTCATGCACGCGCCGGGCGCTCGAGATTTTGGAAAGAAATGATCTCCTCCGAGATACGGAACTGTTTTTTGAACACCGCGCGCACATTCTACCACAAGCCAAATAACATTACAATTCAATAACCGCGCGCATTGAATTTCAACGAAATTTTTGTGAATCAGTCGCGTGCTGATCCTTCGCGGGCAGGGTAGAATTATTTTTCGGTCGCGAGCGCGACCACCAACTCTGCCGCTTTCACCAATTCCGCGATTGAGATGTGCTCGCTCGTGGTGTGAATGTCCTCATAGCCAACACTGGTCACGACGGTCTTGATGCCTTTCGCGTTCCAGATGTTCGCGTCGCTGCCGCCGCCGGTCACCTTGTAACTGGGCTTGCGTCCGACGCGTTGAATCGCCTTCGCCACACGCTTGACCGTGCGATCACCTTTATCGTGCTTGTAGAGATTATAGGCGCGCTCGACGTTAAATTCGATTTGCGCCCCATATTTCTTGGCGGTTTTTTCGAGCGCCTGCTGCATCACCTTGGTGTAACGTTCCATTTTCTTTGGATTGCGGCTACGGGCTTCGGCAATGAGTTCGACGCGATCGGGCACGATGTTCCGCGCCGAGCCCCCTTTAATAATTCCAATGTTCGCCGTTGTCTCTTTGTCAATCCGCCCCAGTTTCATTTGGCTAATGGCTTCTGCGGCGACGCGAATCGCATCAACGCCTTGTTCCGGCGCGACACCGGAATGCGCGGCTTTGCCCGTGATGCTCGCGCTGATGAGATTGTGCGTCGGCGACGCGAGGGTGATGCTTCCCACCGGACCTTCGGAATCGAACACCACACCCTCCTTCGCTTTGAATTGTGAAAGGTCAAGGGCTTTGGCTCCGACAAGACCGACTTCCTCTTGCGCGGTGATCGCAATTTCGAGCGGCAGGTGCAGCTTGCCATCTTCGACTATGGATTGCACGCCTTCGAGAATCGCAGCAACTCCGGCGAGATCGTCCGCGCCGAGCACCGTCGTTCCATCTGCGCGAATCGTGCCATCTTCGACAATCGGTTTGACCCCGAGCGCGGGATGTACGATGTCCGTGTGCGCGTTCAAAAAAAGTGGCTTGCCCTTTCCTTCCAACTTCGCGGTCACGTTGTACATCGAATCAATCTGCGCCTCCATGCCGAGCGCGCGCAACTTGTCCGCGACGTATTCAGCGACATCTTTTTCTCCGCCCGATGGCGAATCAATTCGCACGAGATCGAGAAAAGTTTGTACCAGTCGTTCTTGGTTAATCATAGTTGCTCCTGTTGTAATTGTGTCAGAACAAAATTAGACGCGCAGAGTTGTAGAGTGCAGGTCCCAAAATAATTGCGCGGCGCGCGCCATTATAGCACAGGGGTTTGTCTTGGCGCGAAGATTTTCAAAAGAAAAAATGCCAGAGCGCGACCGCGACGCCGCTGCCGAATATCGACGCGAGAAAATTCACCGCGTCATTGTTGAGCCATGACCAGCCGCGCAGCCGCCGCGTCGCGCGCCCGCATGAATGCACGCGCCGCTCGGTTTCTTTTCGGTCATGATCGCAAAAATAAATCGCTTGCACCGTCGCGCCGAGCAGCGAATCGAACCACGCACCGGCGAGTCCGCTCACGCCCGCGAGGATTGGGAATTGCAGAATCGAAAAGAGTGTCGTCGCGCTCGCGCCTTCAGGAAAACGAACCGGCGACAACACGGACAAGATCAAGCTGAATATTCCCGACGCGCACACGCCGATAAAGACCGCACCGCAGAGTGCCGCGACGGTACCGGCGAGCGTGATCCCGCCCGAAGTTCCGGTTGCGACGACACGCCCATTCGTGATCAGGCGCGGCGCGGATTTGCTCAGCACGCCAATCTCTGTCGCCCATGTGTCCGCCGTAACCGTTGCCAGCGCGCCGACGAATGCGGGAAATAGAAAAGCAGCGTGTGTGAAGCCAAACCCGATCGCCAGCAGCGCCGCCCAGCCGCCATTCGCCAGCGCTTGACCGAGATCGCGGCGCGAACCCTTTTGAAATTTATCCGCGAGCGAGGCTTTGGCGCGTGCGCGGAAATGCGACAGCGCGGAGGAGGAAACAAAAAACGCGACCAGCAAAATTCCCCAAACGACCCCACCGAATCCAAAAATCGCAGTGCCGGTTATGATCGCGCCGAGCACTCCGCCGCGCGTGAGCGACCCGCGCCAATAAGCAATCGCGCCAATGAGCGCGCTGAGGATTAATCCGAGCAGCGGTTGAAGAATCACAAGGGAAAGTGGTCAGCCGGAGGAACCTCGCTGGCTATATCGCCTCTCTCGTCACAACGATACTACGCGCACGATCGCGATCGCGGCGACCCAGAGCAAGAATTGTACCGCGATCGCGATTCCGGCGAGGAGATAGGCAGCGAGCCGTTCGCGACGATAAACGAGTGCGCCGAAACCCAAATTCGCCGCGATAACAACCAGCCCGATCTGCGCCAGCGAAAAAATCGTGCCGCGCGGTTCGACCCGGTCAGGGTCACCGGCGGGGTCGAAATGCAGCGGCACCAGCGGCGGCAAATTGCCGAACTGGATCATCAGGAATGCGAACAAGCCCAGGTTCACCACCAACGCGACCACGAGCATCGCCCACAGATAGCGATCGCGCAGCGCGCCTTGGAGGGATGGCGGCGTGCGCTCCAGTACGCGCGCGAGCCACATTGCTGCTTGGCGCAACATGCCGCGCAGTGTATTCGTCTCGCGCCGATAAGGGGAAGGATACATGAGGATCTGGAATGTATTAGCTCAAGCCAGAAAGCAATTGCCCAAGGACTTGCTCGGCATGCTGGCTTGAAATGCGTCGTTACAAAAGTAAAGCCCGTCCTGACACTTGAGGCAGGACAGGCTTGTCAGATCGAGTACGGGATTGAGCCTAACGGGTATAGATGGGCGTGAGCCAATGGTGATATTTCGGCACGCGCCCGCGCACGACGCGGAAATAAAGTTCCTGAATTTTTTTCGTCCACGGTCCGGTCGTGCCACCGCTCAGCGGTCGGTGATCCACTTCGACAATCGCCGCGACCTGCGCGCCCGTGCCGGTAAAAAACGCCTCGTCCGAAAGATACAACTCACTGCGATCAATCGTGCGCTCGTGCACTTCCATCCCCAGCTCCTCGCTTGCCAGCTTGATGATGGTTGCGCGCGTGATCCCTTCGAGAATATTGTCCTTGACCGCGGGTGTGACGAGTTGATTGTTGCGGACGATGAAAATATTTTCCGCGCTGCCTTCGGAAACGTGACCGTCTTGATTCAAAACAATCGCCTCGTCGAGACCGTTCCAGTGCGCCTCGCTGCGCGCGAAGGC
>JBBSHK010000067.1:0-9575 GCA_038253185.1 Anaerolineae bacterium
ACCCAATGCTGAAAGGCGTCCACGGCCGCCATATAGGGCCAGAAGAAAAGCGATTGCTCCAGATGTTCGCGCCGCGCCCGCGCCGCGTCCGCGTCGGAATAGAATCCGCCATTGCGCGCGGAGAGATACGGCGCGGACAACAATTCCATTGACATCGACGCGACTTCGGCAAATTCCATTCCCACCGCGCGCTGTGGATAATAGGGCAGGTCGTTCGTTTCGAAAACGTGGAACGCGTGTCCTGCCTCGTGCAGCAAAGTTTGGACATCGCGGTGCAGCCCAACCGCGTTCATAAAAATAAATGGGCGCTTGACGACGTCGAATGAAGTGCAATAGCCGCCGGGCGCTTTGTTCTTGCGGTTCGTCAAATCCAAAAGTCCCTCGCGCTCCATCGTCGTAAAATATCCGGCAAGCTGCGGATCGACGCGCTGAAAAATTTCGGCGCACTTGGTTTCCAGCTGAGTCGTCTCGCTGAACGGTTCGAGCGGAGTAATCCCCGGCGGATCGACCACGCGTCCGAATCCGGCGGGCGCGGTCAGGTCCCAGGGACGGAGCCGGTCGAGTCCCACCTGCGCGCGACGCTTTTCGTACAGGCGCGATGCGGCGGGCACCACCACTTCCGCGATGGCTTGATGAAAATTCTTGCACTCCGCGGGCGTGTAGTCGAACCGCAAAAGTTGCTTCCAGCGAAAACTGCGATAGTCGCTGAATCCGGCGTTCTTCGCCAGTTGCCGCCGCAGAGTCAATGCCTTGCGCCACACTTCCGTAATCGCGTCGCGGTCTTGCAACTGCCGTTCAGCGCTCAGCCGCCACGCGCGTTCGCGCAGGGCGCGATCGGGATTCTGAAAAACGGGCGTGAGTTGCAGCAACGTAATCTCTTTACCTTCCCACACCACCGTGTCCGCGCCAATAATCTTGTCGTACTCCGTCTCGAGTTTTTGCTCTTCGGACAGCAGCGGCAAATTTTCTGAGCGAAATAATTCCGCCTCCGCGCGCATATTCCGCAGCGGGATTTCAAAGCCGCGCGGTTCGAGTCCGCCGGCTAAAAGTTTCTCTTTCAATTTTTGTTCCGCTGCTTGCGAGGGTTGGTAAATCGTGTCGAGAAATTTTTTAAATCGCTGGTCGGCGCTCTCGTCGGCGGTGTCGAGTGTCGTCGCGACATAGAGTCGCTGTTGCGTCTCGCTAATCGCCTCGCTGAGCTTTGACCAGTCTTTCAGCCACGCATCAACCTCGTCAGCATTCAACTCGCGCGCGGCGAGTTCGTCATAGTACGGCTTGATTTGGTCCCACGACCAATTCATAAATTTCGATACATCATTCGGCAGTGGGTTGAGTTGATTCATTGATCTGGCTCCGTTTGAAATAGAAAAAGTTTCCGAGTGGGTGAAACATTATAGAGAGTTTCTGTTATAGTGTAAATGCGCCGCTCGTGATGGGATTGGTAAAACTCGGACGAGATACTCGTTTGTCATTTCGAGCGAAGCGAGAAATCTCACGACTGGCTGGCCGAGATTTCTCGTCGCGCCGCTCCTCGAAATGACATATCTATCTCTTCGACATTGACCAATGCCCTCGTGATCGGGCGTTTGACGTCGAGTTTCATCAAGTTAGAATGTATGTTCGAACGAAATAGTTTGTCGAGACGTTATAAAGTTCAAGGTACATTTACGCGTTTCACCCGCGTATTTTTCAATCGTCGCGCGTCGCCTTGATAAATTCAGGCGCGCGCGAAAGGAGTAAGCCACAATGCCAGCCATTATTCAACAACTCTTGTCAGGGAATTTTTCCGCGCCCCTGACTTTGATCTTCGTCCTGTTCACACTGTTGGCTTTGTATTTTCTGTTTCGCCTCGGCGTCTTGTTCTTCGTGCGCGGCGATGAATTCACCGACAGTGTGGAAGGCAAGCGGCAGACGAAAAGCCTCGTGCGACTTTTGGTCATCAGTCTTTTTATCGCGCTGTTTACGGGTTTTATCTTTCAGTTCGTCAGTATCGGGCAGGGTGTCGCGGAGCAAAACGCGCCAACCGCCGCGCGGAGCTTTTTCAATTGGCTGCTTGGCAGATGAAGCGATGAGCGATGGGGACTGAGCTTGTCGCAGTCTTCTATCGTTATTTCAATGCGGTATGACGCGAATTGGAATCGGGATCGCAATCGTTATTGCGTTGGTAATGATCTTTACCGCCGCTGTACCGCGCGCGCACGCGCAAGACCCGACGCCGGTGGCAACGCCCGCGCCGAATGTGCCCTCGCCTGAAGGTAGCAGTCCGCTCGACACCGCGCAAAAAGTTTTTACGATCGGTCGCCTGGTGCTCGACATTTTGCAGGGCAAACCGACCGAGGGTGCGGACGTGATCTTTGAACAGTCGAAAGAGTCCGCGTCGAATCTGCTCAACAGCGGCAGCGCGGATATTTTCTTTCTCGACTTTGGCAATCCCAATCTGCGCCTCAATCAATTCGCCGCGGAGGTGGCGCGCAATCTGCTCGCGCTCACGCCGCTGTACGTCATCGGCTACGTCGTGATTTTGGCGTACGATATTTGGAAAGAAAAGCCGATTCCCAATCCGATTCTTTACGCCGTGCTCGTGGTTATCGTGATGCTTTTTCTCGCCGCATTCGCCGTCATCACACAGGGCTTGAGCGAATTAGGGCGCGCGCTCGCGGTCGCGGTCGGCGGCTCGGGCGACGCGGTGTTTGCGCGCGCGACACTGCTCGATACGATTCTGCGCGTGCTCGCCGCGCTACAAAAAAGCGGCGGCATTCTCGCGCTGCTCGGGCTTTTCGTCGCGCTGATCGAAGTCATTATTATTTTGATTCAGCTCGCGTATCGCGGATTGTCGATGGCGATCTGGCGATTGCTCGGCGTCTTGCTGATTCCGCTCTCGGTCTTGCTCGAAGGTGTGAATCCGAAAACGGCAGGCAAAGTGCTCTCAGGATTTTTTGAATCGTGGCTGGATATGGTCGGCAAGATCACACTGCTGTTGCTCGTGCTCTCAGTGGCAAGCTCGGACGCGTTTGCGAGTTCGACGTGGTTCGTATTACCCGCTGGTTTACTCATCGTGGTGCTCTCGTGGAAATTCATCGGCGTGTTTTTTGTTTTGGTGCGCGATGCGGTGGCGCGCAGTTGGTCAGGACTCGTGCCCGCGACCGTCACCGAAACTGCCGCGCCGTTACCCGCCGCCGCCGAAGCCGCGCAGTCGCGCCAGATTGATGAAGATCGGAGGCGGTTGCTGGAGGAGTGATATGAACGCTTCTTATCAAAACATTATCACCGTTGAGCCAGGGAAGCGCAGTGGCAAGCCTTGCATTCGCGGCTTACGGATTACAGTCTATGATGTACTCTCTTATCTGGCAGCGGGTATGACGCATGAGGAGATACTGCGTGACTTTCCTGATTTGACCGAAGATGATATTCGCGCCTGTTTGGGTTACGCGGCAGATCGAGAACGACAGTCGCTGGTTGCTCATGCATGAAACTGCTAATGTTTGAATGTTGAAATGCGTAGCAATTTATCTCCTCGCAATATTTTTCTCACACGCTTGTGGGCGTTCCTGAATTATCGCACCACGATTTGGCTGACGTGGCTCGAACTTCTCACGGCGAGTCTCGTCGGCTTGATGCTGGTGTACGTGGGCTTGCGCGATTGGGCGGACCTTCCCATCGTCGGACCTATTGGCTTTTATTTATTGCTGCTCGGATTTTATCGCGAGCTGCGGATTCCGGTGGGCTGGGTGCGAGGGCTGTATCAATGGTTGTTCAAACCGCTCGACATCAAACCCGAGCCGAACAAAAAATATTATGCCATTGGCGCGATCACTTTTGCGATGGTCGCGGCTTTGTTGTTGTGGCAAATTGATCTGCGGCTCGCGTTCTTGTTCGCGCTGATTCTGCTCGCCACCGCGATTCTGCTGTGGGCAATCGACGAGCGCGAGACGATGGGCGGCGCGTTGAATTTGCACAACGTCGCGGATCGCGTTCCGATTCAGCAGATTCTCGATGACGGCGAAATCGTACATCGCGACGGCGCCCGCGCGAAAATAGCCCTCATCACACTCGGGCGCACCGGCTACAAGCCTGCGCTGAAAGCAGTTGACGTCGCCGAAACGCTCACGAAATTTTTGGCGTACCTCGCGCAATATGAAGAAGGCGGACTGCCGATCAAACTTTTCTGGCTGACCGATTATCATCTGGGTCAACTCGATCTGGGCGATGCGGAACAGGTCTCGCCGGAATATTTGCTCGAGTTGCGGCAGCTTGCCGAAACCGGCGCGCGCAAAGCGCGGGTCATCATCACCGGCATCGTCTATCCGACACAGGTCGAAGACCGCATTCGCGAATGGCTCGGGCAACTGGACCTCGGTCTCTCGCCGCTCGGCGCGTACGCGGTCGAATCGCTGTTGCGGATGCTATTCGGCGGCGACAGTTTTCTCGGACAGGTACAAGAGGCGACCTTCTATGATGGCGGCGGACTGCCGCGCGCGGCAGATCGCGGTTTCGCGCCCGAGAATCTGAGCTTTGGCGCGCAAATCAGAACCGATCGCCAGATTCTCACCGCGCTGCGCGTGAACACACCTTTCGCCGAAGCGCGCGACGCGCTAATGCGCGCGCTGCAAACGGTCGATGGAATGTTAACGGTCACACTCAAACCACTGCCGCGCGACACCTCCGCGACAGATATTCGCGGACGAATGCTCGCGGCGCGCGTGCCGGGACTGGGACGCGCGAAAGAAGCCGCCTACCTGCGCGATACGTTGAATAAATTGGAAGACCGCCGCTCGCTCGAATATCTTTTCGACACGCAGACGTATTTCGTCACGTGGGGGCGCGACGAGCGCGAAGCGCAGGTGAATCAAACTCTCGCGGAATCATATCTGACCGCGCTCGACCTGACGCCGCTGCACGACCGTTCGCTCGAAGACGCGCTGGCGCGTTGGCTGCCAATGATTTCTCTCCCGCGAAGTAATGATCGCTTTACGCGCGCAGTGAACTGGCTGACGATGCCGCATCGTACGCCGGGGCAGCGGCTCTTGACCGCGGATGTGATTTCGACTTTGGCGCGCGAAGAAGGCAGCGATATTCATCTGGCGGATGCGCGTGGCAGAATCTTGCTCGGGCGCAGCGTGATGCCCGGCAAAGAGGGTTTGCGTTACGCCGACTTTCGCTCCGACACCGGACCCGTGCTGCTCGTCAGCGATCAGGGGGGCGGCAAATCGTCAACGCTGATCGTGTGGTTTATGCTGCGGCTGGTCTTGCTGAATTACAAAATTGTTGCGATCAATTTAAAGTACTCGACGCGGATGCAGGCGGCGGCGGAAAAAATTGGCGGGATAGTTTTGCATCCCGAAGAAAATTTGCTGCGCTTTGAAGAGCAGACGCGTGCCGCGCTGTTTTCCGATCGCGCGGTGATTTATCAGCCGGTTAAAGGCACGCGCCCGTACGCGATCGCCGACGATCCTTGTCTGCTGTCGTTCATGCGAATCTTTTATGAGGAATGGCTGCCGACGCGCAATACGCCCGCGGCTCTGGTCATCGACGAAATCCACCGCTTGATGCCGAAGGACCGCGACACGTCCGACAATGCCGCGCAGACGGCGACGCTGGTCGCGGAGGCATTCAAAGACTGGGCGGAGCGCAAATTGGTGATTGCGGCGGCGACGCAAACGCTGCGCGATTTACTCGGCAGCAATCTCGGCATCGCGCTGCAAAAATTCCGCACAGTAGGATATTTTCAGGTCGGACCGGAAGACCGCGAGATGTTGATCGAAAAAGGGTACGAGCCGGCGCTGATCGACTTGATTATCGGCGCGCGCCGACGCCCGCGCGGCTATTGTGTGCTCGTGCTGCCGGACGGTTTTTACACTACGATCAAAATTTTGGTGACGCCCGATGAAAAAGAAATTATCCAGCGTCTTGATGTCGAAGAGACCGCGGATGTGACGCCGCAATTAGTCTTCAAATAGATGACAGTCAGCAGACAACAGAAAGGCATTTGCTCTGGAGCGTCTGTTATCTCAACTGATCTCAAAAAGGAAATTTCTTGACGGAAATTGCGCTGCGCTTTGTGATTGTGACTCGTTCTCAGACGCTGAATCGGGTTTTTGAGATCAGTTGCTGTCGTCTGGAATCTGACTGCTGATGTCTCGCTCCCGCAATCGACTCATCGTCCTCGCGCTGCTCGCGCTGCTTGTGCTCGCGTTCCCTCTGCTCAGTTCGGTACTGGGCGATCTTTTTGTAAAGAGCGCACCTGCGGTGTCCACCGCGCCAATGGTCCAGGTCGCTCAGCTTACCGCGACTCTGACGAATACTGCGAGCGCTTCCTCCACACCGTCCACGACTATGACGCCCAGCGCGACCTCAACGCGCATCGTCACGCGTGTGCCGACGGCGACCCCGACTTCGACTGCGGCTCCCAGCTTTACTCCCACTCCGACCTTCACTCCAACCCTGACGCCGACCGCGACCCCGCGCCCGCAAGTTTATCTCGCGCCCTTTGTTCAAGTCTTTGCGTTGGGACAAGCACAACCGTCGAACTCGACGCAGGTGTTGATGTATCAAGGCGGCACTGATATTTTTCAAATCATCGCGCGGCAGGGCACCTTTGTCCGATTGCAGACCCTCGACGCCAGTCTGAATTTTTGGACCGCCGCCGAAAATATTTCCATCACTTCACCGCTCGCGGCGCAGTACGATTACGGCATGCGCGGCAAGCAAGCAAGACTGACAAGTTCGAGCGTCTTTGCCTGTGCGTACAATAATAACCCTACGCTCGCGTTCGGCGCGTGCGCGCAATTGCAGAATGTTTCCAGCGCCACTCTGGTCGCGCGGATCAACGCGGGCGCGTCCTCGCTCTACCTCGCGCAAATGAATGGAACGCAGTACGTGATTCCCTCCAGCGCGGTCGCGTCAATCTCATAACGCGGAGTTTGAACTTTGCAAATATCTTCAGCCATCTAACCTATCCGGCTACGTAGACTTACCGATTCTGTAATTCCACTTGTGTGGCACTATGTCGTGGGTGAGTTCGACGGTAGGTAACAATCGCGGACTGTCTTGCTCAAAAAACAAAAAACATTTAACTGCTGGGAGGTAGTTGATGAAACGTTTGGTAATCTTGATGAGCTTGTTGGTGTTCGGCGTCGTGGGGTGTGGCGCGGCGTTCGACGCGCGCGGCGTGAGTGATTTGCAACCCGCCGATACAAATGCGACCCGCACACCGGCAGCAACCGCAACCGGCGAAGCAACTGAAGGCGGTAAGGTCGGTATCTGTCATCGCACCGGCTCGACGACGAATCCGTACGTTTATCTTGTCGTCGATGCGAGCGCGGTCCCCGCGCATCAAGCGCACGGCGATATCATCGGTGTCGGTGCGGCAAGTTCGTGTCCGAACGGTGTGCAAGCAACCGGCACGCCAGAGCCGGAGCAAACCACCACGCCCGAGGCGACCATTACCAGCACCGCAAATAATAAAGTAGGCATTTGTCATCGCACCGGTTCTGCCAAAAATCCATACGTTTACATCGTCGTCGCTGCGAGCGCCGTTCCGGCGCATCAGGCACACGGCGATATCATCGGCGTAAGCTCTGCGTCCAAGTGCCCGACGAGTCTCGTTGCGCCGAATAATGGCAAGGGCAATCAAAAGGGCAATGAAAAGGGTAAAGACAAAGGCGCAAACGTCGGCAAGCGCAATAGTGGCAAAGATGGCGAGAACGAAAACGAGAATGAGAACGAGAACGAGGGTGATGACGATTAAACTAGCGCGCGCGGCGAAATGAAAAAGCAGCGGCGAAGCCAATCGGCTTCGCCGCTCTGTTTTATTTTCAATCTTTGAGTCCCGCTTACGAAAGAATAAAAACAATCACGCCAACGGCTCCCAGCGCGAACGCGAGCAAAAAGGTGAACGCGGGATTGATCACGTATAGCGCGCCGCCGATGAATGCCGCAGGCGTGACCGCGATCCCGCGCAAGAGATAATACAAGCCGACCGTTTGCCCGCGCCGTTCGCTCGGCGCGAGGTCCACGATCAATGCCTTGCGCGCCGGCTCGCCAATCTCGCGCAAGCCGCCGATGATAAAGGCGAGGATGAGCAACACGTTCACCGACGACAGCACGATAGCGAGCGGATAGAGCGCAAAGAACGCGAAGGTGAGCAGCACGAACGGTCGTCGTCCATAACGTTCGCTCAGTGCGGCGACGGGTAAATAGACGACCATGCTCGTGATGGTCTGGACCGCGATCAGCAAGCCAAAATCGAGCGACGACGCGCGCAGGTGGTCGAGCGCAAACAGCACGATGAACGGTTCGGGGATTCCTTCGGCAAAGCGCGCGAGAATGTCCGAGACGAGCAACCGTTTCAGTCGTGACGAGAGCTCGCGAAATAATCGGCGCGCGGGGAGGGAGGCGACAGGCTCGCGCGGCGATTCTTTGAAGGCGCGTTGTTGAAACAAAATGGTCGCGAGTGCGAACACGATCGTGAGGACGAGCGCGACGTGAATCCCATTCACGATTCCCAGCGCGGGAAAAATGAAAGCGCCGACCGCGATCCCGCCGATCAAGATTCCGCCAATGGGTGAAGCAATGGCGACGGGCACGCGTTTCAAAATGGATTGCACGCTGAAACCCATCGTGCGTTTTTCGGCGGGCAGATACGCGCCGATGGCGGCAAAAGTCGCGGGCAGCGAAAAGCTCGACCACGCCATTACGAAAAATAGACCGATGAAGAGGGTGAGATAGTTCGGGCTGAGGAGATAAATCGCATAGCCCGCCAGCGCGAGCAGATTAAACAGGATGAGCGCGCGGCGTTCGCCCAGACGGTCGGAGAGCAAGCCGCCGGGATATTGATAGACCGCGTCGAGGAAATCGCGCAGCGTGCCGAACGCGCCGATGGCAAGCGCGCTCGCGCCGAGCGCGGCAAGATACTTGGAAAAGTACGGCGTCCAGAGTTGCTCGCCAAAGCCCAGCAAAAAAATCGCCAGCGCGATGACAGCAACATTGCGCTGCAGGGCGAGCGATTCACGCAGGCGGGTGGTTAGCGTAGACATTCAGCTATAAATAATCCTCGCCGAGCCACGTCGAAAGCGGCAGTTCGACCTGCTCGTCAAAAACCTGTGTCATCGTGGGCGCGCCGTTGCCGCTCGCTTTCAACTGAAACTTTTTCACCCGGACTCGGATCGTCAACGCATTCACCGCGTCGACGATCACGCGCTCGACGGTGTACACGTTCGGCACAAACCGAATCTCGGTGCGACTGTCGCTCGACTCGAAAATCATTTCGATGCCGCTCGGCGTCATCCGCGCAACATTCAGCAGCATTCCTTTCGCGAGTCCGAGTAGCACAGACGTCTGCTCGGATAATTTTGTAAAATTCGATTCCATCTCCGTCTCTAAAAAGCGATACTCGTTTTAACTGAATCAAATTTTCTGCGCGGTGTGTTGGCAGTGCGCGTAGAGCGCGTCATAGACGATGAATTCTTTTTCGAGAATCGTGTGATCGTCTTTCAATCCGAGATAGCGAAAGCCGTCGGCGATGACTTCGAGTCCCCACGCCTCGCGCCGATTGTAGAGCGAGTTGTCGGTGTCCG
>JBBSHK010000068.1:0-9551 GCA_038253185.1 Anaerolineae bacterium
GGGTTGCAAAGCGGAATAAGCTCTAGGAGAGATTGAAACTACAAAGCCTCACCACAAACATTTCTAATTGTGCAGGTTGCAAAGCGGAATAAGCTCTAGGAGAGATTGAAACTCCGAGAGTCGTTTTGCCGCTACCAGTTTTGCCTGCAGTTGCAAAGCGGAATAAGCTCTAGGAGAGATTGAAACCTGGCTGAATCGACATTTGTATATGGCGGAAACGGGTTGCAAAGCGGAATAAGCTCTAGGAGAGATTGAAACCTTGTTCAGTGTCCAATAGGGCGGGTCCGTAATAATCGTTGCAAAGCGGAATAAGCTCTAGGAGAGATTTCATTTGTTTGTCGCCGCGATCATTCCACTGACGGCGGTGAATACGCCCGCGCCCGAAGCCAATCACTTTTTCGGACGCGAAGCGCACGCGCTTTTTCTCGACCTCGTGCGCCGCGCTGACCCCGCACTCGCCAACGCGCTGCATGAACCGCGCGGGCATAAACCGTTTACGGTGTCGGACCTCACCCCCGTCCCCTCTTCCGTCACTGCGTTCAGGACAGGCTCTGACAGGAGAAAGGAGAGAGGAGTGAGATCGGGCGCGCGCTACGAATGGCGTGTGACCGCGTTTTCACCGTCGTTGTCGCAGTTGCTCATCGAGCAGGCGCTGCCGAATTTGCCGCGCGAGGTGCGATTGGGTGCGGCGCATTTCGGCGTCGGCGAACCGATCTGCGATAAGGCGCGCCATCCTTGGACAGGACAGACCGATGCGGCGGCACTGGTAGAAAAATGGCTTGAAGCGGGGAAAAAGATCGAACGCCGTTTCGTCCTCGACTTTGCGAGTCCCACCGCCTATCGCCACATTCATCGCAATGTCCTTGTGCCAAACCCCGCAGGAATTTTTTCGGGCTATCTCGCCGCGTGGAACGCGAATTGTGCGCCGCACTTTGAAGATGACTTGATTGCACAGGTCGAAGCGGAGGTGAGCATCAGCCGCTATTCGCTGCGAACCGAGCGCGCGGATTTTGGCGAATTTGTTGAGACGGGCTGGGTGGGGCAGTGCGGCTTTACGATTTTTTCAGAGGAGTTCGCGCTGCGCCGGGTGATTCAACTGCTCGCGGATTTCTCTTTCTACTGTGGCACTGGTTACAAGACAACGCACGGGATGGGGCAGACGAGGAAGAACGAATAGAAGGAGCTTGGAATTTGGCAGTTGGAGATCGCAGCAACTTGGATTCGGGAAAGGTAATGCTATTTGGAGAATAACATAGTATAATAGAGTTCGCCAAGTCCGATTGCAATATCGATTCGCACATCACAATTCTCATGGAGGCTAACAATGACTTCAGCATACGTTATGATTCAGGTCGCACCGGGCGCGGATAGCGGAGACGTCCACAAGAAACTGCACGCGGTGCAAGGCGTTAGGACGGTTCACTTTGTGGCGGGACCGACCGATGTCATCGCCTTTGTCGAAGAGGCGGACGAAGCGGCATTGGCGAAAACGCTAGAGCAGATCCTGACGGTGAAGGGTATTCAGGACACGGACACTCGCATCGTTCTGCCGATGTAGCTCACGCGGTGAGACTTTGCATTTCAAGGTTGCCTGTCGAACAGAATAGCAAGCCAAACGCCGCGCGCCGAGCGCGGCGTTCATTATTCCATTCACTTTATTTTTCCCATATTTTCTGTGTCTCTGTGGCGCGATTATTTCCTCCACTTTATTCTTCTGTGGTCTCTGGGTCTCTGCGGCGCAATTATTTCATCGCTCGAATTTCACTTGCCGATAAGTAGAAGCTGTGCTAGAATAATTGATGCAAACGCGCGAGCTTCGCGCGTTTTTGTCGCCGCAATCAGGCGAGACAATCAGAATCAACCAGATGCTTGGACGAGGCGAGTGTGTCCGCAACTAATTTCCGATTGCGAAATGTGGATTTTGGAAAAATAAATTCATTCCAAAATCTGCAACCTGAAATCTGCAATTGGCTGCGGATAGTTGCCAAGAGTGAAGAGCATCGTCGATTCCGCGGCGCGTAAATCTTTATGCGCGCCGCGAAATAAAAACACAGCAACGCATCCCCAAACGTCGATTTACCAAAACTCGGCAGCAGGTCGCCCAACGCGTGGCGACCAGCAACGCCCAAGTAATCAGTTTGTGGCTGCGTCGAAGGAGTAATGCACGTGGCAAATATTTTACCGATGAAGTCGCTGCTCGAAGCGGGAGTCCACTTTGGGCATCGCACGCGCCGCTGGAACCCGCGGATGAAACCATTTATCTTTACCCAGCGCAATGGCATTCACATCATTGACCTGCAGCAGACGATGCAGCGTTTGGAAGAATCCTACAAAGTTGTACGCGACGCCGTGGCAGATGGTGGCGTCGTTCTTTTTGTCGGCACCAAAAAGCAGGCGCAAGATACGATTCAACAAGAGGCGACGCGCTGCGGCATGCCCTTTGTGAATCAACGCTGGCTCGGCGGCACGCTCACCAACTTTCGCACGATCCGCTCGCGCATCGATTACTTGATGAAATTGCAAGAGCGACAGGCGATGGGCGAATTTGAAAAGCTGCCCAAGAAGGAAGCCTTGCTCTTGACACGCGAGATGACCAAATTGGAATTGCGGGTCGGCGGTTTGAAAGAAATGCGCCGCTTGCCCAAGGTGCTTTATATTGTCGATACGCTGCACGAAGAGATCGCGATCCAAGAAGCGCAGACGCTCAATATTCCTATCGTCGCGATGCTGGACACGAATTCGGACCCGTTCCCGATTATGTATCCGATTCCGGCGAACGACGACGCGATTCGCGCGATCAAATTGATCACGGCGAAAATTGCCGACGCGGTGATCGAAGGCAAAAATATCCGCGGCGTGGTGGCATCGGAAGCGCTCGAAGAAGGCACCGCGATTCCGGGTCTCGAGGGCGAGCTCGAACAGGCACTTTCATTCGAGCCGGGCGAATCGGACCTCGGTCCTGAATTGAATCTGGAAAGTGAAGCGGCGAGTCCGGCAATGGTCGAGGGTGTTTGATGACGGCAACAACAGAACAGATCAAGCAGTTGCGTGAACAGACCGGCGCGGGCATTCTCGAAGCCAAGCGCGTACTCGACGAAAATCAAGGCGACTTTGATAAAGCCCTCAGCATTCTGAAAGCAAAGGGCATGGCGTCCGCCGCCAAGAAATCCGACCGCACGGCGAAAGATGGCTTGATTGAAACCTACGTCCACGCGGGTGGCAAAGTGGGCGTCATCGTCGAAGTAAATTGTGAGACCGATTTCGTCGCGCGCACCGACGAATTCAAACAGTTCGCGCACGATGTCGCGCTGCAAATCGCGGCGACCAGCCCACAGTACGTCGCGGTCGAAGATATTCCCGCAGAACTGGCGGCGGGGCACAAGAAAACTTTTGAAGAAGGCGCGCGCGCGGAAGGCAAGCCCGACAAAATTCTGGACAAGATCGTTCAGGGCAAGCTCGACAAGTTCTACGGTGAAGTCTGCCTGCTGCGTCAGCCCTTCATCAAAGATGACTCGGTTACGATTGATGAATTGCGGCAGGCGGCAATCGCCAAGACCGGCGAGAATATTGTCGTCAAACGCTTTACGCGATTTGCACTAGGCGAATAAGATTCAGTCGGAGGGGAAATTAGAGGAGAAAAGTGAAACAGCAAGTCTGCGGGTTTCTCTTTTTCCACTGATTTCCCTTTTTTTTACCTCCCCTCCCCTCCTTATTAAGGGAGGATGAAGGGGGCGGTTAAGGAGGCAAGATGACACCGCGATTCAAACGAGTTGTCTTGAAGCTCGGCGGCGAAGCGCTGAGCGGCAGAGGACAGCAGGGCATCGAACCCAAAGCGGTCGCGCAGGTCGCTGAGCAGGTGCAGTCGGTCCATTCCAAAGGCATCGAGTTAGCGCTTGTCATCGGCGGCGGAAATTTTTGGCGCGGCAATGATCCGTACGCGCAGAGCATTGACCGCGCGACCGCCGACTATATGGGCATGCTCGCGACGGTGATGAATGCGCTCGCGCTACAAGACGCGCTGGAGAAACGCGGGATTGTGACCCGCGCGATGACCGCGATCGAAATGCGTGAGATTGCGGAACCGTACATTCGCCGCCGCGCGATCCATCACCTCGAAAAGGGACGCGTCGTCATTTTCGGCGCGGGCACCGGTAATCCTTTCTTCACCACCGACACGGCGGCGGCGCTGCGCGCGCAAGAGATCAACGCCGAAGCGCTGCTCAAAGCGACCAAAGTGGATGGCGTTTACACCAAAGACCCGCTGCGCTACGACGATGCGGAAAAATTCGAGCGGCTGAGTTACACCGACGCGATGCTGATGCCGGGCATCGAGGTGATGGACGACACCGCGATCACGATTTGCAAAGAACACGATCTGCCGATCATTGTTTTCGATTTGAATGAGCCGCACGCAATTGAACGCGTCGTGATGGGCGAAGCGGTCGGCACGGTGATCGGGAATTGATTTGTAGGGTAACCTTAATAGTTGTCCAGGGTTTAGGGCAGGCACGCGACCTGCCCCTGCAGGATTATGACTATGATTGACGATGTCAAAGCGGAAGTCGAAGATAAAATGAAAAAGGCGCTCGACGCCTTGAAACGCGATTTGCAAGGGATTCGCACCGGGCGCGCGACCTCGGCGCTGGTCGAGCCGCTGAAAGTCGATTTCTACGGCGCGCCGACGCCGCTGATGCAAATCGCAACCGTGTCCGCACCCGAAGCGCGGCTGCTCACCATCAAGCCATTCGATCCCTCCACCATCAAGGCGATTGAGAAGGCGATCATCGCCTCCGATCTCGGACTCACGCCGAACAACGATGGCAAAATTATTCGTCTTGGGCTGCCGCCGCTGACTGAAGAACGACGGCGCGATTTGACCAAGGTCGTAAAAAAGCGCGTCGAGGAAGCGCACATCGCGGTTCGCAACATTCGTCATCAAGGACTCAAAGATCTGCAAGAGCTTGAAGACGAAAAGATGATTTCGGAAGACCAGCATTTTCGCGGCAAAGACCTGCTGCAAGAACTAACTGACCGCTATATCAAACTGGCGGATGAGATGGGCGCGAAAAAAGAAGACGAGATCATGGAAGTGTGAGGGGACAGACAAGAGACAACAGACGACAGACAAAGAGATGGAAAAGAAAATCCGTGTCTGGTCTGATTTCTGTAATCTGAAATCTGTCATCTGATTGATGGCTAAAGTTTTCACACGCGCGGAAGATAAAGCCGAACTGGCGACCATACCAACTCACGTTGCCATTATTATGGATGGCAATGGGCGCTGGGCGCAGTCGCGCGGGCTGCCGCGTTTGATGGGACACCGCGAAGGTACGGAAAATATTCGTCGCGTGCTGCGCGCCTGTGTCGAGTACGGCATCAAAGTCCTGACCATCTATGCGTTCTCGACCGAAAATTGGGGACGACCGGATGATGAAGTGCGAGGGCTGATGATGCTGCTCGAACGTGCGGTGCGGCGCGAGGTGCCCGAGCTGCACAAGAACGGCGTACAGATCCGACATATCGGTCGCCTCGAGGGCTTGTCGCCTGACTTGCAAAGATTGATCAAGCAGGCGATTGAGCAAACGCGCGAAAATGATCGGTTGATTCTGAACGTCGCTTTTAACTATGGGGGACGCGCGGAAATTTTGGACGCGGTGCGAAAGCTGATACGCGATGGCGTTGCGGCGGACGAATTGGACGAGCCGCTCTTTAGCAAATATTTGTACACCGACGGTGTGCCTGACCCCGATCTCGTCATTCGCACCGGCGGCGAAATGCGACTCTCCAATTATCTCATCTGGCAGTCCGCGTATTCTGAATATTATTCCACGCCGGTTTTCTGGCCCGACTTTGACGGGCACGAATTGCACCGCGCGCTGCTGGCTTACAATCAACGCGAGCGGCGATTCGGCAAAGTCCCGCGTCATAAGACGTAATCCGCAAAACGTGAACGGCGTGAATTTCGTTTTACGCGTTCACGTTTTATATCCAGTTCTTCTCCGAGTAATGATTGGTGCTCCGCAACCGCCTACTCACCTCGATCGTCCTCATTCCGGTTGTCCTCGGGTCGGTTTATCTCGGCGGCTGGTGGCTCTTTGCTATAATGGGCACCGGCATTATTCTCTGCGGTTACGAATACTTTACACTGCTCAAGGTCGCGGACTATCAACCTGAGCGCACGCTCGGCATCGTGCTGGTCATCGCGCTGTTGCTCGACGCGCTCCTCGGGTGGAACGCGGAGCGGGTGATCTTGATCGTGTTGATCGTGTTACCCGCGTTGTGGGAATTGCGGCGACGCGAGCACGGTCGCTTTATCGAGAGTTGGGCTTTGACCGCATTGGGCGTTCTATATATTGGTGTGCTCGGCGCGCACTTGTTTGTGCTGCGCGGCTTGGACGACCGCGGCGCGCTGCTTGGAATTACATTGATGGCGACGTGGGCGACGGACACCGCCGCGTTTTTCGCGGGAACGGGTCTGGGTCGGCATCCTTTTTATCCAGAGATTAGTCCTAAGAAAACGTGGGAAGGTTTTATCGGCGGTGTGCTCGGCGCGGCGCTGGCGTTTGGAGTGCTCACCAGTATTTTTGGAATCAATCCGCTGCTCGCGTTTCTCGGCGGAATCGGAATCGGACTCGCGGGCACGCTCGGTGATCTAGTCGAGTCGCTGCTCAAGCGTCACGTCGGTGTGAAGGATTCGGGGTCCCTGCTCGCCGGACACGGTGGTGTGCTCGATCGCCTGGATAGCATGTTGTTTACGGTCACTTTTGCGTATTATTTTTTTAGGCTCGTTTCGTCATATTAGGCGCGGCTAATAAATAGCGTCGCCCCCACGAAATCAAATTCTGCTGTTTCGTCTGAATTGGGCAGTCTATGAGAAATGTTTGAGCTGTTGTTGTGGTTCCTCTCGCTGGGGAATTTTATCCTCGCCTCGGCGCTGATCGTTACCAGCTTTGCTCTGCTGATCTATCTCCTGCCGCAAAGCTTGCGGCACCCAGTGCAGCGCGCCTTTAGCGCGCTCTTGCTTTTTGTCGGAATCGTTTACGTGGGTCAGGTCTTTTTGCTGCGGGTGGAAACACCGACGGACGCGGAAGTGTGGCTCCGTTTCAAGTGGATCGGTATCGCCTTCGTGCCCGCGGCGTACCTGCATTTTTCGGACGCGGTGCTGCGCTCGACCTTTTACTATTCGCTCGCGCGGCGCATTGCGACTATAGTCGCATATCTCGCCGGCGTGATCTTTCTCTGGCTCGTGCTCACCACCGATCTCGTCGTGCAAGGCGTTTACGATTATCCGGCGGCGACGCAACTCGGCTCGGGACCACTGTTCGGACTCTTTGCGATTTATTTTTTCGCGACGACCGCGTGGGGTTTCCTTAATGTTGGGCTCGCGCGTCGTCGTTCGCTCACGCCCACCTCGAAACGGCGCCTCGGTCGTCTCGCGATTGCTTTCTTCGCACCCGCGCTCGGAGTCTTTCCGTATCTGGTCATCTCCGGTTTCCCCGCGAGTTTTTCACCGCTGCTGTTATTGTCGCTCACGTTCTTTGGAACGATTGGTTTGATCTTGATGCTGGTGGTGATGGCGTACACCGTCGCGTATCAGGGCGCGCTCGCGCCCGACCGCGTGATCAAGCAAAAGCTGATTCATTTTATATTACGCGGTCCTGTGGTCGCGCTCGGCGTGGTGACCGCGCTGACCGTCGTTCCTCCGATCGAGCGTTATTTGCATCTCAGTCACGAAAGTTTCTTGTACGCGACGGTGATCGTCGGTATCATCGTTTTCGAAATGCTCGTGAGTCGCGGCAAGCCGCGCATTGACCGCTGGATTTTTTCTCAAGACCGTCGCGACATCGAACAAATTCAGCAGCTCGATGCCCGTCTCTTCACCACGACCGACCTGCGCCAGTTGTTGGAAAATATTCTCGCGGCAATATGTGATCTCTTGCGCGTACCGAATGGATTCGTCGCCGCGGTGGATGGCGGAGAGTGGAAGCTCGAAGCGATGGTCGGACCGGACGAGCCGGTTCAGGGACTCGATGCGCGCAAGCTGCAAAACATTTTCGCGACGAACGGCAATCATCAATTTACATCGTATGAGGGTTTCTGGCTTTATCCGCTGCGGGTGGAAAGCACGGACGCGATTCTCGGCGTGCTGGGCGTCACCGCGCGTGAGACGCCACCCGAACTCACTGAGCACGAACGCGAACTGGTGGAGGCGCTCGCGTCGCAAGCCGAACTCGCGCTCGAAGACCGCCAGTTGCAGTTGAGCGTGTTCGAGGCGCTGGAACAAATCGGCAGCGAAATCGAACTGTTGCAGCGCGCCCGCACCAAGCCGCGTGTGGTCGGCGCGATGGCGAAAGAACGCGTCGAAGAGGAACTCGTACTCTCGCCGGACTTTCATCGCGCGGTCAAAGATGCGCTCGATCATTTTTGGGGAGGACCCAAGCTCACGCATTCACCGCTGCTCGAATTAAATTTAGTCAAGAGCTCGCTGCCCGAATATGAGCAAAACCCCACTCGCGCGCTGCGCGCCGTTTTGACCCGGGCAATTGAGAATTTGAAACCGGAAGGCACGCGCTCACTGACCGCGCCCGAGTGGGTCTTGTACAATATTCTCGAACTGAAAGTGATTCAAGGGCGCAAGGTGCGCGACATCGCGCAAAAGTTGGCGATGAGCGAAAGCGATCTCTATCGCAAACAACGCGTCGCCATCCAAGAAGTCGCCAAGGTCGTCCAGCAGATGGAGAGTGGAGATGGCAAGACCCCGCCGGTGTGAGGGAGGGTCAAAAGTGCAAAGTGAAAAGTGCAAAGTGAAAAGTGAAAAGTGAAAAGAGTACGTTGAACGGGCACTATGGAAAATCATTTGGTGCGACGTCCAGATTCGACTTGGATGCAAAGCATCGGACGCTGGAGCGCGCTGCTCGGCGGAATATGGGGCGTTGGTGTCACCTTTGCGCTGCTTTTTCTGCCCGTCGTCCAGTACTGCCAGAGCATTATTACAAGTGCTGGACAGCAATTCAATGGCTGCTTGAACAAGACCCTGATCGAATCGCAGGGCGGGCGGCTGGAGCCGATAACATGGATTTATTTAGCCGCGATGCTCGCGCTGTCGCTGATCGCGGTCGCCGTAGCGTTACGCGCCAAGGGGCGAGCAAGGTCGTTCCTACTGCTTTTTGTAGGTATTTTGCTCGGGATTGGAGGCGTGATTGCAGGGTTCAGCATAGGTGTGTTCTACCTTCCGGCAGCACTTTTGGTCTTGTTGGGTAGTGTAATCACGTTTACAGGATGATGCATTCGACGCGCGCGACGCCTGGGGCGGTCATTGGACCGCCTTTTCTTTTATCCGTGTCAAGCCCTTTGTACTCTATTTCACAGATTTGATAGCTTTTGATAGCTGCCTAGAGGTTAATTGTAGCTGTTTTAGAGTATAAGAAGTGGAAATTAATGCCAACCCTGTCATCTCGTTTCGAAAGATTCTACCAGTTGCCGCTGGAGGCGCGCCGCCGTTCGATTGGTGAACGGAGTGGAATTGCGCAAGGCAAGCTGGGCATGCTTGA
>JBBSHK010000069.1:0-9501 GCA_038253185.1 Anaerolineae bacterium
ATGGGACGCGGAACTTGATCGATGCTGCGTACTCTGAAAATCTCCACGCGTATATTCAACAGAGCGTGGCGTTCCTCTACGGCGACCGTCGCGGTGAGTGGATGCGCGAGGACGAGCCGCCGCGACCGGAACCCGCGCTGCAAAGTGTGATCGAGGGAGAAAAGATGGCTCTGGCGGCGTACGAAGATGATGGGCTACCGAGTGTAGTGCTGCGCGGCGCGACCTTTTACAGCGGCGATTCATGGCACACGCGCACGATCATTGATGCGGTCAAGCGGCGGCAACTGCCAATCATCGGCACGGGCGAACAGTATTGGCACTATGTCTATGTCGAAGATATGGCGAGCGCGTGCGTACGCGCGGCGGAAGCTCCCGCGCCCGGAGAAGTTTTTTTCGTCGCGGACGACTGGCCCTTTCACGCGCGCGATTTTCTAAATTATCTGGCGGTGCAATTGCGCGTGGCTGCGCCTTTTCATATGACGACTGTGCTCGCGCGTTTGCTGCTCGGCGACACGGCAAAATTCCTGACACAATCGGCGCGTTATCGCACCGACAAGATCAAAAAAATGTTGGGCTGGACGCCGCGCTATCCGACCTTCCGCGAAGGGTTCGCCGAAATTTTTCCGCAGTTGGGGATTCGACTATGAGCGTGCGCGAATCAACTCGTATGGACCGCATCAAATTAGATCGCTCAGATCAAGTTGCCGGTTGGATCAAGCCAGTGCTCGCGCTGTGTGGATTAGCCTTTGCGCTCACCGCATTGACCCAGCTCTTTGCGCCGGAGTGGTTCTTTAACGTCGTCGGGACTTTCCCGCCATTCAATCGCCATTATGTCGGCGACCTCGGCGCGTTCCTGCTGCCATTGGGGGCGGGACTGGTTTTCGCGGCGCGTAATCCGTTGCGGCATCGCGGCATCGTCGGCGTCGCCGCGGCGGGCAGTTCACTGCACGCGCTAAATCACTTTTATGACGATCTGCGCGAATCTTTTAGCGGATCACATTGGCTGAACAATACCTTGCCGCTTTTGCTAGTCGCGGTGGTGCTCATCGTCGCGTATCTTCGGCTCGCGCAAGTGAGGGAACAATGATTTATCTCGGCGCCCAGGGCTGGTCGTATAAAAGTTGGGACGGTGTTTTTTATCTCAAGGACACGCCCGCGCAAAATTATCTCGCGGAATACGCGCAAAAATTACGCGCGGTCGAAATCGACAGCACTTTTTACGCCACGCCGCGCGCGAGTGCGGTGAAGCAGTGGGCGCAAGTGACATCCGATCATTTCCGCTTCACCGCAAAATTTCCGCAAAAGATTACGCACGAAAATATGTTAAAGAATGTTGGGCAGCACGTCGCGCTTTTTCTCGACACGATGAGTTTGCTCGGCGAGAAATTGGGACCGTTGCTCTTGCAATTTCCCTACACCTTCAAGCCCGAACAACGCGCGGTGCTCGCGGACTTTCTCGCCGCGCTGCCCACAACTTTTCGCTACGCGATTGAAGTGCGTCAGCGCGGTTGGCTGCAAGATTGGTTTTTCGATTTGCTCGCGCAGCACCGCGTCGCGCTGGTGCTTGCCGATTACGCCTATATGCCGAAGCTCGAACGCGCGACGACCGATTTCGTATACATCCGCTGGCTCGGCAATCGCAAAGATGTGCCGGACGACGAATACGATCACGTGCGCCTCGATCGCTCAAGCGAACTTGATCATTGGACGGATGTGATTGCGGATTTGGTGGACAAGGGCGTGACGATTTGGGGTTTCGCCAACAATCACTATATGGGACATTCGCCCGCGACACTGCGCGAGATTCAGGCACGGCTGCAAGCACGCGGGATCGAAAGTTGATTCACCGCAGAGCCACAGACCGCACAGAGGTTTTATTTTCTCAGCGTTCTCTGTGTCTCTGTGTTCTAGACTTTATCGGAAATAAGAAAATAATCCTTCGACGCCCGAACTTCGTTCGGGATTAGTCGAATGGCAATGGAACTGGTTAAAACCAAGTTAGCTTTTGGGCTTTAGCCCGAACCCTTGCCATCATGGTTTTCCCAAAGGGATCCCCCTGGGACAACCTGAGGGTTATTTCCGATAAAGTCTTCTATATTAATGATACAGTCTGAGCTATCCGAAGCATTTCGCCGCTTGCGCGCGGCGGCGAAAAAATGGATGGTGCCGATGGTGTACGACATGGCACAAAAAGGCGCGACGCCATACGAAATCTTGATCGCGTCGCTCCTCTCTGCGCGCACACTCGACACCGTGACGATGGCGATTTATCCGCGCCTGTTCAAGCTGGCGAACACGCCACAGAAGATGATTACGTTGAGCGAAAAAGAAATTGAGCGCGCAATTCACGGCGTTGCGTTTTCCGAAACCAAAGCGAAGCAGATCAAACAACTCTCACAAATTCTTTTAGAAAAATACGATGGGCGTGTGCCCGAGACGATTGAGGAACTGGATGAGCTGCCGGGTGTGGGGCGCAAGATAGCGAATCTCACCGTGACGATGGCATTCGGTCATCCCGGCATTACGGTGGATGTTCACGTCCATCGCATCACGAATCGTTGGGGATATGTCCAAACGAAAACGCCGGATGAAACGGAATTGGTGCTGCGCGAAAAATTACCGGAGAAATATTGGCTGGAGATCAACGGCTTGCTCGTCGCGCTCGGACAAAACGTCTGCCGCCCCGCGATTCCGAATTGTTCGGTGTGTCCGGTGTACGAATTTTGTGAGCGCGTCGGTGTGACGAAACGACGATAGTCAAGACCTCCCACCGCCCCTCCTTTACAAGGAGGGGAGAGGCTTTCATTCCCCTCCTTTACAAGGAGGGGTTAGGGGAGGTAATGCACTCGATCAACGATGACTCAGGTCCTTAACAGAACAACCGAAAAAGAAAAGCGACGCGCCTTGCGGAACAATATGCCCTCCGCGGAAGTTCTGCTCTGGTCCAAGCTCAAGGGTAAACAGTTGCTTGGCTATAAATTCCGGCGCCAGTATAGTATTGATAGATTCATTGTTGATTTTTATTGCCCCGCGTTGAAACTCGCGATTGAGATCGATGGAGACACGCACACGCGCGAGGTGTACGACCGTAAGCGACAAGAATTCATCGAATCGTTTGGGATTCAATTCTTGAGATTTACGAACACACAGGTTTATGAAAACTTGGAGGGTGTGGTCGAGTTGATTGCGCGCGCAGCGCACGAGTTGAGCGAAAGGAAAATATCCGCGTGCGAGTAACCTCCCCTACCCCTCCTTGGTAAGGAGGGGAGGTTGAAATGAAAACGGCGAGGAAAATTTCCTCGCCGTTTCTTATTCCATCTGCGCGTCGGACAAAACTCCTGCCTTGACTTCGCGCCCTCCGCCCACCTCTTCCGCACTTCTCACAACCTGCTCGGCTTCTTCGGGCGTCATCTCACCTGCAAGCGGTCCTTCAACCCAATAGTCGTTGTCGCTCGCGAATTCTTTTTTCCAGACAGGCAGAATGTGTTTGATCCGCTCGATGGCGTAGCGACACGCGGCGAAGGCTTCGGCGCGGTGCGGCGCGGACGCGGCGATCATCACCGACGCTTCGCCAATGTCGAGGTGACCCGTACGATGCGCCATCGCGAGCCGCGTGTCCGACCAGCGCTGCGCGACTTCTTCCGCGATTTGCTGCATCGTTTTTTCGGCGAGCTCGTCATACGCCTCGTACTCCAAAAATTTTACCGAGCGGTCATGCGCGTTGTCGCGGACGACGCCGATGAAGGTCGTGATCGCACCCGCGCCCGGATGTTCCACTTTTTTGATGAGCGCGGCGAGATTGAGCTTGTGCGCGGTGACAAAGAAATCTTTGCGCGCGCGCGCGTATCGCGTTTTCGCGCCGCCGCTCACCGGTGGCAAAAAGCCGACTTCTTCACCGCCGCGCAATTCCGTCTCGGGTTTCGCGAGCCGTTGATTGACCGAGTACGCCGCGCGGATATTTATCACGCGCGGATTTTTCGCGTTCGCCGCGTATTTTTTCCACAACGCTTCAACGGTCGTGCCCGGCTCGATCTCTGCCCAATCTTCTTTCAGCCCGACGTATTCGCGAAAGATCGCAAAAAATTTTACGTGAACCTGAGTAGTCATTAGTTATCAGTCACTAGTCGCTGGTCGTTAGTTATTGGTTGTTAGTTGTTAGCTGTTGGTGGTTAAGTCATTGTACATTATGCATTGTGCATTCTGTATTGTGCATTGTTCATTGTTCAATGTTCATTGCTCGTCGCCTGATCTCTTTCACAATCTCCATCGCAAACACCGGCAGAATCGCCAATCCAATGATCATCGCCCATTCGCGCAGACCAATGGGTTCGGTCTGGAGAATCGTGCGAAAGATGGGGACATACGCGGTGAGCAATGTGATCGCGACAACGGCGACAAATGAGAAAATTAGAAACGGATTGGAAAAAAGACCAAGACGAAAAATCGAAAGCCATTGGCTGCGAATATTGAACGCGTGCAGGTTCTGCGTCAGGATGCAGAGATACAAAGTGACGGAACGTGCTCGCACAATATCGTGATCGGTGAACACAAGGTATTCCAGCAGGAAGCCTGCGAATTGTACCAAGCCAATAAAAAGCCCCTGTGAAATCATCAGCCATGTCAATGCGCGATTGATGATCGGCTCGTCGGGATCGCGCGGCGGACGCGACATGATGTTCGGCTCGGATTTTTCTACGCCGAGCGCGAGCGCGGGCAGCGAATCGGTCGTGAGATTCATCCACAAAATTTGAATCGGCAATAGCGGCAGCGGCAGACCGAGAATCGGACCGAGAAAAATCGTGAGCACCTCGCCGATGTTACCGGAGAGCAGATAGTGAATGAACTTGCGGATGTTGTCATAGATCGCGCGTCCCTCTTCGATCGCCGCGACAATCGAGGCGAAATTGTCGTCGGTCAAAATCATGTCCGATGCTTCTTTCGCCACGTCGGTGCCGTGCACGCCCATCGCGATGCCAATCGCTGCCTCCTTCAACGCGGGCGCATCGTTGATGCCATCGCCCGTCATCGCGACCACATTCTTGCCGCCCGCCTTCCACGCGCGCACGATACGCAATTTGTCTTCCGGTGAGACGCGCGCATAAGTGCTCACACGCTCGACGCGTGCTTCCAGTTCCGCATTGGTGAGTTGATTCAGTTGAGAACCCGTGAGGAGTTCATCGCCGTCGCGCGAGATACCCAATTCGCGCGCAACCGCTGCGGCAGTGCCGGGGTGATCGCCCGTGACCATCACGACCTTGATGCCGGCGCGCTGCGCCTCCGCGACCGCTTGCTTGACCTCGGCGCGCGGCGGGTCCATCATCGCCGCCAGCGCGACAAAGGTGAGCTCGCGTTCCACCGCTTGCGGCGCGAGG
Source organism: Anaerolineae bacterium (assembly GCA_038253185.1). Lineage (GTDB taxonomy): Bacteria > Chloroflexota > Anaerolineae > UBA4142 > SHND01 > JBBSHK01. The sequence continues at coordinate 5,373 of JBBSHK010000069.1, forward strand.
GTCTTGTTCCAATTGTCGAGGCGGCGGTACGCCAGCGCGAGCACACGACGCGCTTGCAGCGCCAGCCCGACATTCGTCTCAACCAGCGCGGCGAATGATTTCTCATCCAAATCCTGTACGCGATGATTGCGAAACACGCGCGTGCAGAGCGGCAGAATCAGATCGGGCGCGCCTTTGACAAAAGTATAGAGCTGCTCGTCCGCGACATCGGAGGCGTCTTCCTCGTGCCGCGCGTACACACTGCTCATCCGCTTGCGGACAGGATCGAATGGATACTCCGCGACGAAACGAAATTCGCCCGCGAGTTCTTCCGGCGAGAGCCGCGCTTTTTCAGCCGTCACTAACAGCGCGCCTTCGGTCGGATCGCCGATGACGCGAAATCGTTCGTCCGGTTGCTCGACCAGACGTGAGGCATTGCACAACGCGCCAATCGTGAGCGCGAGTCGAAGCGCGTCGTCATCTTTGGGCGACGCGATGTTTGAATTTTGCGGCGCGCCATTGTGATCCTCGCGGAATTCGCCGCGCCGCGTGTAGCCCTCGCCTGTCACCGTGATCAAGCGATCTGCGAATGCCATCTCGCGCACGGTCATTTCGCTTTCGGTGAGCGTGCCGGTTTTGTCGGAACAAATCACCGTCGCCGCGCCCAACGTTTCGACCGCGGGCAATCGCCGAATCAACGCGTTGCGGCGAATCATCCGGCGCAAGCCGAGCGCGAGCGCGATGGTCACCACCGCCGCGAGTCCTTCGGGCACTGCCGCCACCGCGAGACTTACCGCGATGAGCAGCATATCGAGCGGACTGTTGCCGCGCAAAAGACCGAGCGGAAAAATAATCGCGACGATGGCGAGCGAGATGTAGACGAGCAGTTGTCCGACTTTGTCCAGGCGCTGTTGGAGCGGAGTTTCTTCTTCTTTGATTTCGCTGACGAGTCGCGCAATCCGCCCAAGTTGCGTCTGCATTCCCGTGTCGGTCACAACCGCGCGCCCGCGCCCGTACAAAACGATGGTGCCCGCGTGCAGCATATTCTCGCGCGCATCCACTGGCGTTTCCGCATCGAGTTTCGGCAGCGCGGATTTTTCGACGGGGTTCGATTCGCCGGTGAGAGTTGATTCATCCAGGCGCAGATGCACCGATTGGACAACACGCGCGTCGGCGGGCACGATGTCGCCGGAATGTAATTCCACCAAATCGCCCGGCGCCAAATCCGCCGCGGGAATTCGCCGCGGCTCGCCGTCGCGAATCACGCGCGCGTTGGGCGCGGCGAGTTGCTTCAGCGCGGCGAGCGAACGTTCTGCGCGATATTCTTGAAAGAATCCAAGAAAGGCGTTGAGCACCACGATCGCGAGAATCGCGATGGGATTGATCAGGTCTTCGAGTCGATTGGAATAAATCGCGATGGCGCCGGAGACAATCGCCGCGGCAATCAGAACGAGAACGATGAAATCGGTGAATTGCTCGAAGAGTAATTTGAGCGGCGAGATCGGCGCGGGCGGACGCAGTTCATTTCGCCCGTATTGAATGAGACGGAGCGACGCCTCGCTTGCGCTCAAGCCATTGTGAACGTTCGCGTTGAGGCGCGCGAGCATTTCATCGAGCGTCAGCGCGTGCCACGCATTTTCAGATCGTAAAGTAGATGCCATTAAAAAATAAAAAGGGGCGACGAATGGTCGCCCCTACATTATCGTCCGTTTATGAGCGACGTGGCGGAAAATCGCGCCGCGGTCGATCGCCCGACCCCCCGCGATCACTCCCCCCGCGCGGACCGCGATCACCACCGCCGCGATTGAACCCACCGCGCCCACCGTCGCCGCGCGGACCGCGATCACTACCGCCGCGTCCGCCGCCTCCGCCGACGCGACTGTCCTGCTCGCGCGCTTGTTCGAGTGTCCAACCTTCGAGCACGGCGCGACGCGAGAGACGAATCTTGCCCGCCGGATCGACGTCGGTGATCATCACCATGACGTCATCGCCTTCTTTCACCACATCACGCACATCGTTCACTTGGAATTCGGCAAGCTGCGATTTGTGGACAAGACCATCCGTACCGGGCGCGATTTCGACGAACGCGCCAAAGTCGGTAAGGCGCACCACCTTGCCCGTGTAAATATTTCCGAGCTTGGGCGATTCGGTCAGCCCGCGAATTTTTTCGAGCACCTGTGCGGTGCCTTCGCCATTGACCGCCGAGACGAACACCGTGCCGTCCTCTTCGACATCAATCTTGACGCCGAACTCATCTTGCAATCCGCGGATCATTTTGCCGCCGGGTCCGATCAGCGCGCCGATTTTTTCAGGATCAATTTTGATGGTCGTGATGCGCGGCGCGTAGGTCGAAAGTTCTTTGCGCGGTTCAGGGATCGCCGCGAGCATTTTGTCGAGAATGAAGAGCCGCGCCTCGCGCGCCTGCTGCATCGCTTGTCGCAGCACATCGGGGCTGATGCCCTGCATTTTCAAATCGAGCTGCAGCGCGGTGATACCTTCGCGCGTGCCGGCGACTTTGAAATCCATATCGCCCAGTCCGTCCTCCATTCCGAGGATGTCGGTGAGAATGGCGTACTGGTCGCCCTCGCTAATCATTCCCATCGCGATGCCCGCGACCGGCGCGCGAATCGGCACACCCGCATCCATCAACGCGAGCGTTGAACCACACACACTCGCCATCGAGGTAGAGCCATTCGACGAAAGGACTTCAGAGACGAGCCGAATTGTGTACGGGAAATCGGTTTCATCGGGAATCACTTCCGCCAGCGCGCCGTGACCAATCTCGCGGCGTCCGGGTCCGCGCATCGGGCGCGCTTCGCCCACAGAGTACGGTGGAAAATTATAGTGATGCAAGTAGCGTTTGGTTTCTTCGGGCGAGAGGGTGTCAATGCGTTGCTCTTCACTCGGCATTCCGAGCGTCGCAATCGTCAACACCTGCGTCTCGCCGCGCTGGAAGAGACCCGAGCCGTGCGCGCGCGGCAAGAGACCGACCTCGGCGCTAATCGGGCGAATCGTTTTGGTGTCGCGTCCGTCGGGGCGGCGATTCTCGTTCAAGATCATCGCACGGACTTGCTCTTTCACCACGCTGTCCACCGCCGCGCCCAAATCGGCTGGTTGGAACTGCTGCCCGAGTTCGGTCACGATTTCTTTTTTGACCGAATCGAGCGCGCCGCTGCGTTCCGATTTCGCTGCGCCGCTCGCCAGCAGGTTCGTGATGCGCGGGGCAATGCGTTCGCGCACTGCGGCTTTGACTTCGTCCGGCACGAGACGCAGCGACACTTCGGCTTTGGGTTTGCCGACTTCCGCGCGCATTCTCTCTTGCAAATCAATCAACGGCTGGAATGCTTTGTGCCCCGCGTTGAGCGCTTCTAGCATCAGGTCTTCGGTGACTTCACTCGCGCCCGCTTCGACCATAATGACCGCGTCGCGCGTGCCCGCGAGTCGCAGGTCGAGCAGCGACTGCTCCATCTCCGACGCGGTCGGATTAAAGACGAACTTGTTATTCACATAGCCGACGCGCACCGCCGCGATGGGACCGCTAAACGGAATGTCGCTAATGGTCAGCGCGGTCGACGCGCCGATGATGGACAGGATGTCGATAAAGTGTTCCTGATCGGCGCTGAGCGCGGTGACGACGATCTGTACGTCGTTGCGAAAACCTTTGGGGAAAAGTGGACGCAAGGGGCGGTCGGTGAGACGCGAGAGCAGAATGCCATTTTCGGATGGTCTGCCTTCGCGTTTGAAAAAGCTGCCGGGAATTTTTCCTGCGGCGTACAATCGCTCTTCGTAATCGACCGTAAGTGGAAAAAAGTCCACGCCTTCGCGCGGCGTAGCAGACATCGTCGCGGTGACGAGCACAATCGTGTCGCCGTGCTGAATGGTGACCGCGCCGTTGGCTTGTCCAGCCAATTTGCCGGTCTCGAGGGTCAGGGTTTGACCTTCGATCTCTACGGTGTACTTGTGAGTACGACCGTTCGTGTTGTCGTTCATAAAAAAACCTCCAATGGGTGGAATCGAGTCGCCCGTTGACAATCCACAGTCGCTAGACAAAAGTGATCTGGTCACTGTGGTCTTTGTACTGACGGGTCTAGTTTGCGCCCGGGTTGGAGGTCAGGGACTGGGAACTAGAAATTGGAGGTTGGAGGTTGGA
>JBBSHK010000070.1:0-9467 GCA_038253185.1 Anaerolineae bacterium
ATTTATCGGGAGGTGAAATGATAAAAGAAGGGTTCACTGAAATAGAGGCGCAGAATCTCGTTGAGCAGTCATTCGAGACCACCGCGCCGTTCGCCCGAGTGCCGCAACGCACGCGCGGGCGCGTAATCGAAGCGATTGATCTCGGTGACCACTGGAATGTGCTGATCGAATGGAATCTCGCCGGCAGACCCATTCAACAATGGTTCGGCAAGTCGGACATGAAAAACTATATGCGGCAAGTTTCGCCGTAAGCCACTGAACGAAAAGGAGTCCATCAATGGAATTTAATCGAGTCCACCACCTGCGCGAGATTCTGCTGCGAGATGCGCGCGGCAACACGACCAGCACAATGCAGTACTCGTTCGACAATGCGGCGTACTTGCATCCGAATTTTTTCGAGGTCCCGTTCGCCGACCAGGAGCGGGCGCGTGAGCTTTATTTGGATCAGGGCGGAAGACGCAGCCAAGAGCTGACCATCGGACCGGTGGTAATTCTTCCACATCGTTAAAGGTCCGGATCACGCACGACAAGGAAAGCATAGAAAAAAAATGGAAATTCTTGAAATTCGCAGTTCGCACGATCTCACGAGCAAATTGCCCGCCGCGCGACGCGTGAGCGAACATTCGTATTGGTTAAACTGCCGACAGTTTGTCTCAGTGCATCGAGAATGGCAGAGGAACCGAGTGCCGGAGCGACCGGGGCTTGGCTTGATGACGTTGGGCTTTGAACGGATTTGGATTACGGAAGAAGAAATTGGTCAGGTCGCAACAGCCATCAAGATGACGACCTCGCCGGTCGCGCTGGGCTGAACGGCAAGCCCAGAGGGAACAAAATGAATACCGAAATGCAACAACAATATCAAGAGCTTTGTCGTGGCACCGCGACCTATATTCTACTTCGCGGGAACAACAACCTCGGAATGAGCGCGGAGGATATCGCGACCTTGTGCGCGGTGGATCCCGCGACCGTGCGCGAGGACATTGACAAGATTGTGCAGACAGAACGGCGCAAAGTCGGCGGCGCTTTCGAGACCAAAGAATCTCCTCCGATTGAAATGCGCGCCGCGCATTGAATTCACCGACGAGAATAAAAAACGGTCACTTGTACAAGTGACCGTTTTTTATTCTCCGTGCGATTATTCTTTTTATACGGCTGGCAACGATTGCCCAGCGCGCCTTCGACTTGGGGAGCAACTAGCTTTTCGGACTTGATGCCGACTAATAGCGACTACGTCCACCGCCACCGCTACTGCGTCCGCCGCTGTAGCCACCGCGCGAGCCACCACTGCCGCCGCGCGAGCCGCCACCGCTGCTACGATCCTCGCGTGGTCGCGCCATGTTGACCGTCAAGCGACGCCCGTCCAGTTCGTGATCGTTGAACATCTGGATCGCCTTTTCGGCATCGGCTTGAGTCACAAATTCGACAAAGCCGAAACCCTTGGGACGGCGCGTGTCGCGGTCCATGATCAAGGTGACCTCTTTGATCTCGCCCGCCTGACTAAACAGCTCGCGCAGATCGTCCTCCGACACGTTATAGGACATATTTCCGACGTACAATTTTGATTCCATTCAGAATCTCCTTTTGGTTTGGAATCGCCCTCACGTGGGAGACGATTCATTTTGATTAAGAGTGCGTGCCTAGCCGTGACCACGTGTCCGGCTAATCGCGATTGGTGCTGCGATTCAAAAATAATTGGGACGAGCTACGCGACGCGGCGGGACGTCGATTTTTGTCGCGGCTGTCGCTGCGCCTCGACATAGCGTCGGATCGTTTCGGCATCGGGCTGGTTGAAAGCCGGTGTGCTATAGTCCACTCCTTCGAGCCGCCGCCGCGGAAGTTTTTGTTTCAATACCGCTTCGATTCGGCGAACCATACTTTCGTCGACCGGAGTGACCAGCGTGTACGCTTTGCCCACAGCTTGCATTCGCCCGGTGCGCCCGATACGATGGACATAATCTTCTGCTTGCATCGGTACGTCGTAATTTACCACGTGCGAAATGCCCTCGACGTCGATGCCGCGCGCGGCGATGTCGGTCGCCACGAGCACGCGCGAGTTACGGCTGCGAAAGGCATCCAGCGCGGCGATCCGTTGTCCTTGCGAACGGTTGCCGTGAATCACGCCAGCGCGAATATTCGCACGCTGCAATTGTTTGACGATGCGATCGGCGCGATGTTTAGTGCGCGCAAAGATCAGCACGCTGTCCATTTTTTCTTCGCGCAGCAACCGCTGCAACAACTCGGTCTTGAGATGTTCCGGGACGGGAAAGAGCATTTGAGCAATCGCTTCTGGCGTCACAACGGTCTCGACTTGGATACGCACGGGTTCGCGTGTCACTTCCTCGGCGAGACGGACAATCGGGGGAATTAACGTTGCCGAAAAGAGCATCGTCTGTCGCTCGCGCGGCAGCAGCCGCACAATGCGCCGCAGGTCGGGTAAGAATCCAACATCGAGCATCCGGTCCGCTTCGTCCAGCACCAAGACTTGAAGCGCGCTGAAGGAAATATTCTTGCGCGCGGCATGATCGAGCAAACGACCGGGCGTGGCGATCACGATGTCCAAGCCGCGGCGCAGCGCTTGCTCCTGATTGCCCAAACCGACGCCGCCATAGATCGCCAGCGCGCGCAAATTGGTCTGCGCGCACAAGGCATCGGCTTGCTCGGCGACTTGCAACGCCAATTCGCGCGTGGGAACGAGAATGAGCGCGCGCACTGAATGTGAACCTTTCGACGGCACGAGCAGCTTTTGCAAAAGTGGCAGCAAGTACGCCGCCGTTTTGCCGGTGCCCGTTTCCGCCGAGCCTAAAATATCTTGCCCCGTCAGCGCCGCGGGAATTGTGGCGTCCTGAATCGGCGTGGGCTGCTCAAAGCCCAGCTCGCGTACTCCAGCAAGGAGGCGCGGGTCAAGATTGAAACTACTAAAACTCATGAAACTCCTGTGTGCGGTACGAGTATGCCGAGGTGAACGACCGCGAGGACACAACGGGTCAGGGGAAAAAATAAACTCTAAAAATAAAAAAGCCGCCGGAGTCTCAAGACCGGACGGCAGTGATTTACCGTGTTTACTTGTCTCTAACGAATTGAATAGTAACACACATTTCAGAATAAAGCAAATCGATTTGACAGTGGAAGCGAAACATCTCCCCGCGTTCCGAACATAAGGCAGCTCCAAAATAACTCGACGAGTCATAGGAGTTTCATCTGATACGAGACCTGTCTGTCACCCTGAGCGCTAGCGAAAGGTGGCGTTCGACATTCGTGATGATTCCAGATGGTCACGACCACCAGCGATGTGACCACTTCACTTTCGTTCAGCATAACGGTTTAAATGACTTAGAGCGCCCTATCCAAACGTTGATTGCTTGACGCTGCTGCCGCGCTCGTGCTACAATCGCGCGATATTATTCCCTAGGAGGAGAAAATGCGTAAATCTATTTTGCTTTTGCTCGCGGTGATCCCCGTGTTCACGCTCGCGGCATGTGCGACTCCGACCACACCGGCGGCGACCAGCGCGCCGCAGCCAACAACCGGTACACAGGCAACAAGCGCGCCCGCGAATACTTCGGCGCCAGCCAATACGTCCGCGCCCGCAGCGACCAGCGCGCCACAGCCGACTACCGCCGCGACCCGCGCCAGCACGACTGTGGCGCAAGCCGCGACTCCGGCAGGCGGCACTGCGGCAGCGACTGTACCCGCGCCTACTTCGGCTGCGGCTGTGGCGAAAGGACGTCTCGCCACCGTTCTCGGTCGCGGTAAATTGATCTGCGGCGTGAATGGTCAGCTCGCCGGATTCAGCAGTCTTGAACCGAGTGGCGACTATAGTGGCATCGACGCCGAGTTCTGCCGCGCGGTCGCCGCCGCGTTGTTTAATGATGTGAGCAAGGTCGAGTATCACCAACTCACGACGGCACAACGTTTCGCCGCGCTGCAAGGCGGTGAGGTGGATGTGCTGATGCGCAACACCACGTACACCTTGAATCGCGACACGGCAGTCGGCTTGGACTTTATGCCGACGACGTTCTACGATGGTGGTGGCATGCTCGTGTCCAAAAAGAACAATGTGAGCAAGCTCGAAGACCTGAAAAGCGCGACGATCTGTGTGCTGACCGGCACGACCAACGAGCAGGTGCTGACCGATGTATTTGCCGCGCGTCAGATCCAGTTCAAGCCGTTGACCTTCCCCGATGCAAACTCGCTATACAGCGCGCTCGACCAGGGGCGTTGTGATGCGGCGACGAGTGACAAATCACAGCTTGCGGGTCAGCGCGCAACGCTCTTGAAAACTCCCGGCGATTGGGTGATCCTCGACGAAACGTTGTCGAAAGAGCCGCTCGGTCCTGCGGTCGCCGGCAATGACAGTCAATGGACAGATGTGGTGCGCTGGGTGATTTACGCGAGCTTCTACGCGGAGGAGCTTGGCATCACATCAAAGAACGTGGACCAAATGAAAAGCAGCACGACGGACACGAATATCAAGCGCTTCCTTGGCGTAAGCGGCACGCTGGGCAAAGATATGGCTCTGTCCAACGACGCGTTCTATCAGGTCATTAAACTCGTCGGCAACTATGGCGAGATCTTTGACAAGACGCTCGGACCAAATACGAAATTCAACGTCCCGCGCGGTCTGAACAAACCGTACTCACAAGGCGGCTTGCAGTACTCACCACCCTTCCGCTAAATCGAACGCATTCGTACAAACACCTCCCGCGAGTACATCATGCTCGCGGGAGGGTTTCACATTCGCGCAGAGAGTGATCAGGTAATTTTTTTCGCGGAAGCACCATCCAGTACTCGCAAGGCTTTGTGAGGCGACGATCAAGTACTTGAAGCGAACTTAATATGACCACTCGAACGCGTGTCTCGCTCCATTCTGTTGTCCCGTTCTATCGCGATCTGCGCGTCTTGCGCATTCTCGCGCAGATCGCCTTCGTGCTTTTCATTCTCGCGGTCGGATATTTTTTCTACAGCAATTTGATCGTAGGATTGAGACGCTTTGGGACGACGCTCACTTTTGATTTTCTGCGCGGTAACGCCGGTTTCGCGCTCGCCGAATCGCCCATCGAGTACGATCCTTCTGAACCGTACTTGAAAGCGTTCCTCGTCGGTATCCTCAATACTCTCCGCGTCATTGTCGTCGGCATCGTGCTCGCGTCATTGCTCGGGCTGGTGATTGGCGTGGCGCGGCTCTCGACCAATTGGCTCGTCTCGAAACTCGCGCAAGCGTACGTCGAAATTTTTCGCAATACGCCGCTGCTCGTCCAACTCTTCTTCTGGTATTTTGTCGGCGTGCTCAAACTGCCGCGCGTGCGCGAGAGCTTCAACCTGCCCGGCTCAATCTTCCTGAGCAATCGCGGGCTGGCGCTGCCGTGGTTCAATCTGAATGCAAGCTTTGGGATCTGGCTGCAATACGCAGCGGGAGGAATAGTAATTGCGCTTGCAGTGTACGTGATACTGGGCAGATTGCCGCCAACATTTTTCTTGCGGCGCTGGCGCGGGATTTTAGCAATAGTGTTTGTCTTGGCTAACTTGATGTGGAATGCGTACGCGCTGAATCCCTTCGCGCCGACAGTGCCCGCAGTGGAAGGATTCAATTTTGTCGGCGGCACGACGCTCTCGCCCGAATACGCCGCGCTCTTGTTCGGTCTGGTGATTTACACCGGCGCGTTCATTGCCGAAATCGTGCGCGCGGGAATTCTCGCCGTGCCGCGCGGTGTGAATGAAGCCTCACGCGCGCTCGGACTGTCGTACATTCAAACGTTGCGTTTGGTCACTGTTCCGCTCGCGCTGCGCGTAATTATTCCGCCGCTCACCAATCAATATTTGAATTTGTCGAAAAATTCATCGCTCGCGATTGCCATCGGCTACGCGGACGTATTCTATGTCGGGCAGACGATCTTGAATCAAAGTGGGCAAACGCTTCAGGTGATCGTAATGATTATGGTGACGTATCTGATCATTAGTCTGGTCATCGCGGTGATTATGAACTTTCTGAATGCGCGCTTTAGACTCGTCGAACGCTGACGACGATTGACGGACGACGGACGACCGCCGATTGAACAAGTCTGCCGTCTGTGGTCTGCCATCTGCCGTCTATATTTTCTATGGCAACAGCTACTGAAACCCTCAAACCACCTGTCACGGAAATCGGCGTGATCGGCTGGCTGCGTAAAAATCTCTTTAGCAGTCCATTCAACGCGCTGCTCACGCTCCTCGCGCTGTGGGTGATTTACTCGTTCGCCAGTGGCATCATTGGCTTTGTGCTTTCAGCCGATTGGAACGTGATCGTCACCAACCTACGACTGTTTATGGTCGGGCGCTATCCGATTGATCAAGTCTGGCGCGTACAGGCGAGCGTGTCGATTCTCGCGTTCCTCGTCGGCGCGAATTTTGGCGTGGCGCGGCGCACCGGCATCGACGCACCTCAAATCGGTGGACAATGGCGCGCCTTGTCGCGCAGTATTGCCGCCGCCGTTGCCGCATTATTCCTTGTGCTTGCGCTGCTGCCGTTCCAATTCAATGATCGCGTGTGGCTTGTCGCGAGCCTCGCGCTGATGGCAATTGGCTTTGGCTTTGGTCACCTCGTTAGATCGCGCCGCGTGGTCACGTACTTGTGGCTACTCTCACTGCCGGTGATTGGCGCGATGCTGTACGGTGTCGCGGGGCTGCCAAGAGTCGCGACGGATCTGTGGGGCGGACTTTTACTCACCTTCACGCTCGCCATCGTCGGCATCACCGGATCGTTTCCGCTGGGCGTCTTGCTCGCGGTTGGACGACAGAGCAGCTATCCAGTGATGCGCGCGTTTTGCATTCTCTACATCGAGCTGATTCGCGGTCTGCCGTTGGTCACACTGATTTTTATGGCGCAGCGACTGCTGCCGCTCTTTTTGCCGGAAGGTTTGAATGTCGAATCGGCGGTGCGCGCTATGGTCGCCTTCATCATCTTCACCTCCGCGTATTTGGCAGAAACGGTGCGCGGCGGTTTGCAAAGTATTCCCAGTGGACAGACCGAAGCCGGGCGCGCGTTGGGGCTGAATTCCTTGCAATCATTGCGCTTGATTATTCTGCCGCAAGCATTGCGCGCGGTGATTCCCGCCATCGTGGGGCAATTCATTTCCCTGTTCAAAGATACCTCGCTCGTCGCGATTGTGGGGTTGCTCGACCTCGCAGGAATCGCGCACAGCGCGGCATCACAAAGCGCGTTCCTCGGTCGCAATCAAGAGGTCTATCTTTTCATCGCGGCGATTTACTGGATTGGCGCGTCGTCGATGGCACTCGCCAGCCGACGCCTCGAGCGCTCATTGGGAGTGGGAGACAGGTGAGGACTTGTCAGGCGGCTGGAGCTTCTGAAATCAAGTTGAGGAATTCAGAAATGCTGACAATCAATACGCTGTATTGATTGCTCATGGTTGCGCGCAGGTCATTATCTTCGAGCAAATCGTTGTCGGCGGTGACAAGATACTGCGCCTGTGCGGCTATCACAGCATCCAGTAAAATATTATCTTTCGCATCGCGGCACAGAGTAAAGTGTTCTTGCGGCATAACAAACTGCGCTCTGCGAAAAATTAGGCTACCTAATTCAGCAATATCATCCATCGAAAAATATTTCGCGAACTTGGGTCGCGCGAGCACCTCAAACAATTCGACCGCCAACTCTTCTGAAAAGATCAGGATGAATTGATCAGCTCGCCAAATCTCAAGAAGGCGCAAAGCGGATGGGCTGCCGAGGAGTGCGCGGACGAAGAGGTTGGTATCAATGCTGGCTTTGATTGTGGAGGTGGGCGCGGACGGATTCCACTTGAGCATCAATGTCCTCGTCGCGAACCGGAGCTAATTGTACGCGCCCTCGAACACGCGCAAGCAACGCATCAAGGTGCTCTTCCCAAGATGCAGGTTCAAGTTCGCGCCGCACTCTTGCGCGCTCTGCTTCAGGCAGTTGCCGCAATGCCGCAATAAGTTGTTCTAGCGTTAAGCGTACTTCGGCTTGGTCAATTACAATAGTCGGCATGTTCGTACCCCGTACTGCCAGTTTATCATTCTGCTAAAATAACGTCAAGCTGCGTGAGGAATTTCAGCCAAATGGACCAATCGAGTACTGATAACAATCCGATGATCGTCTGCCGCGACGTGCACAAATGGTTCGGGAGTTTTCACGTATTGCGCGGGGTGAGTCTCAATATCCAGCGTGGCGAAGTGGTCGTCGTGTTCGGTCCTTCCGGTTCGGGCAAATCAACTTTTATTCGCACCATCAATCGTCTGGAGGAACATCAGCGCGGACAGATCATCGTGGACGGGGTTGAATTGACGAATGACATTCGCAACATCGAGACCATTCGCTCGGAAGTTGGCATGGTGTTTCAACAGTTCAATCTTTTTCCGCACTTGACCGTCCTGGATAATATTATGCTCGCGCCAATGTGGGTGCGCAAGTCCAGCCGCGAAAAGGCTGAAACTAAAGCGCGCGAACTGTTAGCGCGGGTCGGTATTCCTGAACAGGCAGATAAATTTCCGGGGCAACTCTCCGGCGGTCAGCAGCAGCGCGTCGCGATTGCGCGGGCGCTGGCGATGCAGCCCAAGGTGATGCTTTTTGACGAGCCCACCTCGGCGCTCGATCCTGAAATGATCAAGGAAGTGCTCGACGTGATGACCGATCTCGCGCGCTCCGGTATGACGATGATCGTCGTCTCGCACGAGATGAGCTTTGCGCGCTCGGTGGCGAACCGGCTGGTGTTTTTTGATCAGGGCACCATTGTCGAAGAAGGCACGCCGGAGAAAATCTTTAGCGCGCCCGAACACCAACGCACGAAAAAATTCCTTTCGCAGATTCTGCACTGAGCGCGCCATCGAATCGCTCGCACTTTCGTTTTCGCCTCGATGGCGCGTCGCCCGACAACGCTACTCGTCGCGCGCGTGTCTCTCCAAGAGTTGATTGTTCACTAAAGGCTCGAGCAGGTCGAGGGCTCGCAATAGTTGCTTATCGCCACTCGCGCGCAGCTGCGCTTGGGTCAGACCCGCTTCGACTTCGGGCGTCAACGGCGTCGCGCTCGCGGGCAGCGTCACCACGATCTCCGGTGTGATGCCGTGATGCCAGATTGCACGTCCCTTGGGCGTCAACCATTCTTCGGTTGCCAGCAGCAGCGCCGAGCCATCGGAGAGTGGAAACTCGTTCAGCACCGTGCCCGTGCCGAAGGTGGTCTCGCCAATGAGCGTCGCGCGTTGCGCGTCTTCCAATGCGCCGCTGACAATCTCCGACGCGCTCGCCGTGCCATTGTTGATCAAGACCACGAGCGGAATTTTGGCAGCCACACCGCCGCCGCGAACGGGCACTGCTGTCACTTGACCCTGCGCGTTCTTTTCTTCCAACACATTGCCGCTCGCCAAAAATTCGCTGGCAGTGCCGATAGACTCGCTCAACAGTCCGCCCGGATTATTTCGCAGATCGAGAATGATCCCGGTCATCCCCTGTTGCTGAA